>MAAG01000082.1:1675-6306 GCA_002163065.1 Arcobacter sp. 31_11_sub10_T18 | reverse complement strand
TCTAAAAAAGGAAGAGATGAAAATAAAGATAACTATGGTTTATTTTCTTTATATGATAATACGTATTTACAATATCAAAGTCTATTTAATGAATATGAAGCTCTTGAAAGTGGTAATAAAAATTTACTCAACCAGCAATTAAATAGTGCCAAATTAATGGCACTAAATTTTTAAGAGCTAATTTTTAGGCTTTGGTCCAAATACTCATTTGAGAAATAGTATGTTGAAATTTTCTGTTTGTTTCTTTTATAACAAATTCTACATCAATACATTTTGATAATTCAAGTGTTGATAATTCTTTTTTAAGTGTATCAAGTGTATAAATATCTTCTTTATTTTCTTCGTATCCACCTAACCAGTTTTGTTTTGGAGTGTATTCTTCTAACCAAGTATATGGTGATAAAAGTACTAAAATTCCATTTTCACTTAATCTTGATTGAATTTCTTTTAAAAATACTCTTGGCTCTTGTAGCCTATCAATTAAATTTGAACAAAAAATTACATCAAAGTTATTTAATGAGGCATCTAAATTTTGTGCATCACCTTGCAAAAATCTAATTTTATCTTTGTTTTCAGATAAACCTAAGGTTTCTAAATCAATTGATCTTTTTTCACTAATATGACCTTCTAAAGTCACACTGTAGTCAATTTGAACAGCTTCTTGTAAGTTTTTCGCTACTTCTATAAATTTATGAGAATAATCAATTGCAACTACTTCTTTAAAATAGTTTGAAAATTCAAAACTTGATCTTCCAACTGAACAACCAAGATCTAAAACTTTATTTGTATTTATATTTTTAAAAAATGGTAATAGTAATTCTACTGAATTTTTTGGAAAATTCTTGACTCCAAAATATTCATTTCCATAATGAAAATCACAATATTGTGAAGTACTTGTATCTGTTTCGTAAATATTATCGCTCATCATTGTCCTTTTATTTAAATTTATTTTAACTCACCCGTTGTTTCATATTTTTTCAAATATCCACGAGGTGTTAAAACTTTACCATTTTTTGTTAATTTTGAATTTGAATTACCTACAATAATTAGTGTAGACATCCCAACGTCTGGATGATCCAGACCTTGTTCAATTAAATCAGTACTGGTTGTAACTGCAATGAGTTCTTTTTCATCCCTTCCAACATTTTGAGCAACTGTAACAACTCTTTCATCAAATTTTCCTAAAATTTCTAAGAAGTCTAAATAAGGTTGAATTCTTTTTTTAGATTTTGGATTGTAAATAGCTGTTACAAAGTCAGCATCAATAGCGTTAAAAATTCTTTTGTTAATCATATCTGGATCTGTTAATCTATCTGATAATGAAATTACTGCAAAATCCTGAGATAAAGGAGCACCTACTTTTGAAGCTGCTGCAAATACTGAAGTAACTCCAGGAACTGAGATAACTTCTAATTCATCCCATAAGTTTCTATCATCAATCAACTCAACAATTAAAGTTGCCATTCCATATACATTTACATCTCCATTAGAAACGATAGTTGTAGTTCTTCCTTCAAGTGCAAAATCAATAGCTTGTGTACATCTAGCTATTTCTTTGGTCATTCCAGAATTAAACAGTTCCTTTCCTACTAATTCTTCTTTTAATTCTTTAAGATATTTTGTATATCCAACAACTACTTCAGATTCAGCAATGGCATCTAAAGCTTGTCTTGTTAAGTACGAAGTACCACCAGCACCTGTAGATACTATATATAATTTTTTCATATTCAATTCCTGTAATTTATGAAAGGATTATAGCTAAAGATATTGATAAAAATGTTAAAGAAAATGAATAGAGTTTTTTTGTATTAGTTTGTAATTTTATTTTTATTTAATATTAGATTAAAATTCTAAGAAAAGTTATTTAGGACTTTTGTTAAAATTGATTATCGAGAAACCTTTATAAAGGATAATCATGAAAACCCAAATGAATGAAATATCTCAATTTGAAGAATTAATGAAGAAGTTTAATTTGTTTAAAGATGCTCAAATTGATGAAGACAGTGTAAAATCCGATGCAGTTGAATTCTCAATTTCTTTATTGTGTCCCCTTCAAGATGTACCTGAAAATTGTCGCGTATATGAAAAATTTCTCTTTTTTACGCTGGAAAAACATGCATATGTTGAAGTTCACCTTGCTTTTCATAATATAAAAGCCAGCGAGATTATTTTAAATAGAGATGAACATGATGAAGCTATATACATAGAAACAACTCTTTTGAACTTAAAAGAACAAACAATACGATTTGTATTTGAACATGATAATGTAAAACATATCAAAGTGGAATACACTAAATTTAATGTGGTGGCAACTTATGATGAAGAGGAAAAAATATATGCCCATAAACGTTTAAAATTTAGACCGGTGCAGACTTTTAAAAGATTATTTGCATAAGACAAATAAAAAATATTTGTCTAAGTTTTATCTGTTTCAGAAATCGCAATATAGTTTTTAGCTATTATACGCCTTTAAAGGACGTAAAACTTGAAAGACTTAACAAACTATTTTGTAAATAAAAATATCATATTTAAAGAATTAAATGAGGTATTCCCAAAAGATTTAAAATCACGAAAAAAAATTAAAATTTATGATGGTATTGGCATAGATAAAAACTACTATGCAATATTTATTCTTGATGCAAAAAGTAGATTTTTAAGAAAAAATGCTAACGATTTAATGGACTTGTGTCATAAATTAATCAAATTAAAAGAGCACAATTATAAAAAAAAGGAACTACTAATATCTTCTCCTTTATGCTCTCATGCAAAAAAACTACTCAAAGATAATGGCTGGGGTGTCCGTATTGATTTTATGTGATATCGGGAACACTACCTTTCATTTTTTTATTAATGGAGTACATAAAAAATATTTCTTAGATGAAAAATTACCTAAAATAGATGAACCCATATATTATATTAGTGTGAATGAAACAGCTACAAAAAAATTTAAAAAGTCATTTTCTGGGGCAATTAATCTTAAAGAATATATCAACTTTAACACAACTTATGTGGGAATGGGAATTGATAGAATTGCTGCTTGTCTTGGTTATAACAACACAGTTATTATAGATGCTGGTAGTGCAATTACAGTTGATATTATGGAAAACAATGAACACATAGGTGGATTTATTTTACCCGGTATTAAAAATTATGAAAAAATATACGCTCAAATATCTCCCAAGCTTGATTTTGATTTCAGTGTAAAGGTAAACTTAGATAAAATACCACTTTATACAAAAGATGCTATTTCTTACTCTATTTTAAAAGCAATTATTTTACCAATAAAAGAGATAGTACAAAGTAAAAAAGTTATATTTACAGGTGGTGATGGTGAATTACTCAGTAAGTATTTTAATAATAGTGAATACAAACAAGATTTAATATTTGAAAACATGAAGGAAATTATAAATGCTAACAATTGCATTACCTAAGGGACGAATCGCAGAGCAGACATTAGAAAAATTTGAGAAAGCATTTGGTGAAAAGTTTGTTTTTGAAGATAGAAAGTTGATACTTGAAAAAAGTGGATTTAGATTTTTAAATGTACGAAATCAAGATGTACCAACATATGTTATGCATGGAGCTGCTGATTTAGGAATTGTTGGACTTGATGTTCTTGAAGAAAAAGAATACGATTTAATTAAACTTCTTGATTTACAAATTGGAAAATGTAAGGTAGCAATTGGACTTCGAGCTGGTGAGAGTTTAGATTGGACAAAAAGTGAAATTAAAGTTGCTACTAAACATACAACCATAGCCAAAAAATATTTTGAAGAAAAAGCAATGGCAGTTGATATCATAAAATTATATGGTTCAATTGAATTAGCTCCTTTAGTGGGTCTTAGTGATTGTATAGTTGATATTGTTGAAACAGGTGCAACTATGAAACAAAATGGTCTAGAAGTTGGTCCTACAATTATGGAAAGTAGTGCAAACCTAATTGCCAATAAAAATTCATTTTATGCAAAAAAAGAATTAATTTTAGACTTACGACAAAAGATTGAAGCTACACTTTAATGGGTTTAGAATTATACGCTAAAATTGAAGAATATCTTGACTTTGAAGAAGAAATGATTCAACTTCATAAAGAATTTTTAGCCATAATTTTTGAAAAAGATTTAGATAATATTTTAGATGTGGGTTGCGGGCAGGGTGCTTTTTTAAATCACTTAAAAGCAAATGCCAAAACAGCTTGTGGTATAGATTTAAGTGTTGAGCAAATCAAAGTTTGCAAATCTTTTGGGTTAGATGCAAAAGCAATGCCTATTAATGAGGTTACTGCTAAATATGATTGTATTACAGCCATTTTTGATGTAATTAATTATATACCTAATACGCAATTACAAGATTTTTTCAAAGATGCTTCTTCTGTTTTAAATCCTCAAGCTTATTTCATCTTTGATGCCAATTCTTTGTTTGGTTTTGAAGAAGTTGCTCAAGGTAGTTTAAATATAAAAACAGATGATAAATTTATCTCAATAGATGCTTATTTTGAGAATAAACAATTGAAAACTGAAATTACTGTATTTAATAAAGAACAAAAATATATGTATAAAAAAGAAGAAGATATCGTAACCCAATATTATCATGAAATAAATACTTTAAAATCCACATTGAAAAAATCAGGTTTT
>MAAG01000082.1:0-1644 GCA_002163065.1 Arcobacter sp. 31_11_sub10_T18 | reverse complement strand
ACAGTGATGAAGAAGCAGATAAATTAATTTTTGTGTGTAAAAAGAACTAATACCTCCCTTTTTAATTTACTTAATTATTTTATTTCAAACTGATCTATAATTTTTTCAAAGGTACCATCTACTTTCATATTATCAAGTTCAGTTTGCCATAAATTAATAATCTCATCTTTAACATCTAAAGAAGTCACAATGTACCACTTAAGCGGTTTATCTTTATACAATACGCGGATATCGTTTAAGTCATAATCCAATTTATTTATCATGTCATATATCATAAGTTTTGGCGAATACCAAGCATGAAATCTATCTCGAATAAACATTTTGGAAAGTTTAATTTCTGAAGTAATTATTATTAGTTTAGTAAATTCTAAACTTTGCAAACGTTTGGTTGTGGGTGCTCCTAAGTTAACGCCAACTGTGATATCTTTTAATTCATTGATATTAAGAACTTTTTTATAGTTTTCTTTTTTTACCACAAAAACAAAAGAATCAGTATATATTGGGCCAATCCATTTATAGAGTTTTTCTCTGTACGGTACTCTGGCTAATGGGAAAGTCATAGTATTTGCTTCCTGAGATTCCTTGATGACTCGGCCCCATGGCTTGTTTCTTATCTTGTATTTATAAGAAACTCTTCTTTGAATCTCTTTTACAATTTCTACAGATAATCCAGTTAATGTATTATCCTCTAAATATGCGTAAGGAGGTAACTCTCCCGATGTAATATTAAGATTGTATTGTTGTGTTGCATGTAAACTTGTAATAAATAGGAGGGAGACGAATATTTTTAAATATAACATAATCTATTCCTTTAGTAATAAATTATATTAACATTTAATTGTAGGGTATATATAAATTAACTTATTTAATATATATAAATAAGTTAATTTCCCAATAAAGTATTAGTAGTTTAATCCTACTGATTCTCTTATGATTTCCATTTTAGCAGAGGCTATTTTTCGAGCTTTACTTGCTCCATGTTGGAGTATATCTTTCACAAGTTTAGGATTGTTGATGAACTCTTCTCTCTTTTGAGCATAAGGTTCAAAATGAGCATTGATCTTTTCTAACAGAGTCATTTTAAAATGTCCATATCCTTCACCTGGAGTTTTATATCTATCTTGTAAAGTTAATAATTCTTCTTCATTCATAAACAGTTCACACAGTTTATAAATATTACAAGTGCTATGATCTTTTACGTCATCTAAACCTTTAGAATCTGTAACTATTCCCATCACTTGTTTTTTAATAACTTTTTTATTTCCAAACATATCTATAGTATTTCCATAAGATTTGGACATCTTAGCTCCATCTGTTCCTGGAACTGTTGCCACAATTTCATCTACTTTTGAAACGGGCATTGTTAAAATATTTCCATGGGTATTATTAAAAGAATTTGCAATATCTCTTGTCATTTCTACATGTTGAATTTGATCTTTTCCAACAGGAACAATATTTGAATCATAAAGTAAAATATCTGCAGCCATTAGTACTGGATAAGAAAATAAACCATGGTTAGCACCAATCCCACGAGAAGTTTTATCTTTGTATGAATGTGCACGCTCTAATAGTCCCATGGAGGTGTGATTTGATAATAACCAGTATAACTCAAGTACTTCTTTAACATCATGTTGTACCCAAAAA
>MAAG01000079.1 GCA_002163065.1 Arcobacter sp. 31_11_sub10_T18 | reverse complement strand
TGACTCATTAAAATGGCCAATTGTCTTTATCTTTGATGTCTCATCAACCGTATAATTAGGATTCTCAATATTTTTTCCAAACTTACAAACTAAAACGTCATTAATAAAACAATCCCATTTATCATTGTTACCTGCAATTGAGGGTAAATAGGCAGAGAGAGATAGTTCTTTAAATATTTCATAGACCTGAGCTTCATCATCAAGCCAAAATTTCTTTTCATTAGGAGCGTACCCATCGTCAGCCATACAAACACTATCTCTTTCAACAATTACTTGAATCATATTTATGCCTTTTAAGAATTTAAGTAAGAATAGTTTATCAAAAATAGAATAATAATGAAGTATATTTGGCTTATTTTAGAATATGTTAGAACGCTCAAATAAAGCTGGATATTTTAGTTTCAGACAAGGAAGAAAAGAAAATCAATGATTGAGCATACGTATAGTATGTGATTGAACTGATTTTCTTATTTGACGCAGTATCAAGTTAAAAGATACTGCTTTATTTTATTCCCACTCGATAGTAGCTGGCGGTTTTGAAGATATATCGTATACCACTCTATTAATACCTTCAACTTCATTAATAATTCTTCTTGAAATTGTTTCTAAGATATCATGAGGAATGTATGCAAATGTTGCTGTCATACCATCTGTTGCATTAACAATTCTTACACAAACAGTATTGTCATAAGTTCTGTTATCACCCATAACTCCAACCGATTTTACGTTTAATAGTACTGTAAAAGCTTGCCATGTTTTGTCATAGTATCCAGTTGCTCTTAATACATCTAACATAACCACATCAGCTTTTCTCAATATTTCTAAATCAGGAGAGTTTACATCACCCATGATTCTAATAGCAAGACCAGGACCAGGGAAAGGATGTCGTCCAATCATATCACGTGGAAGTCCAAGTTCAAGTCCTAGTAGTCTAACTTCATCTTTGAAAATTTCTCTTAAAGGCTCAATTAGTTCAAAAGTCATCCAATCAGGAAGTCCACCAACGTTGTGGTGAGATTTAATTGTTTTAGATGGTCCTTTAACTGATACAGACTCAATAACATCAGTATATAAAGTTCCTTGTGCTAAGAATTCAATGCCATCATGTTTTTTTGCTTCTATATCAAATACTTCAATAAAAGTTTCACCAATGATTTTTCTCTTACGTTCAGGATCAGTAATACCTTCAAGTCTTGAAAGAAACATTTCACTGGCATCAACAGTGATTAAAGGAACACCTCTTGTTTTAAACATCGCTTGAACTTGTTCTCTTTCATTTGCTCGCAATAGTCCATTGTCAACAAATACAGGTACCAGTTGATCTCCAATAGCTTCTGCTAAAAGTGTAGCTACCACAGAGCTATCAACCCCACCACTTACTCCACATAGAACTTTTTTTGATCCAACTTGAGCTTTGATTTTAGCAATTTGTTCTTTTGCAAATCCACCCATATTCCAAGTTGATTCACAATCACAAATATATTTTGCAAAGTTTTTCAGTAGTTTAGAACCTTCATCTGAATGGTAAACTTCAGGGTGAAATTGAAATGCATATACATTTTTCTCTACATTTGCAATAGCAGCATATGGAGAGTTTTCGCTCGTAGCGATTTTTTCAAATCCTGCAGGAATATTCTCTACTTTGTCCCCATGACTCATCCAAACAATTTGTCCATCTTGCGTATTTTTGAAAATAGGATTTTCTTTTTCAAAATTTAATTTTGCTTTTCCATATTCTTGGTGATCAGCAGGAATAACGCTTCCACCATAATATTGAGAAATAAGTTGCATACCGTAACAAATACCTAACATTGGAATTCCAAGTTTATAAACTTCTTCATCTGGATGATAAGAATCTTTAGCGTAAACTGAAGCTGGTCCACCTGAAAGGATAATACCTTTTGGAGTTCTTGCTTTGATATCTTCTATTTTTTCATTGTAAGGTACAATCTCACTGTACACACCACTTTCTCTAAGTTTACGAGCTATGATTTGAGTATATTGACTACCAAAATCTAATACAACTATTGGGACATGTTTCATTAAATAAATTCCTTGATTGATGATTGTTTTTTATATTTTGCGATTGTATCTAAAAAGGTTTTTATATTTGATAAAGCGAGAGTATCAATGAATAATGAATAGTAAATAATGAATAATTTAAATATTTAGTGGCATTAAAAAAGCCCCTTACCAAAAGGCAAGAGGCTTAAGATGATGACTATTTGTTATAAAGTCAAGGCGAAGCAGAAATTTAAGCGCAGTGTACATGAAAGTACATGAGCATTAAATTTTCTGATTCAACGTAGAATTTGTGAAAAAGAGGCGTTATATTAACCTCTTATGCACCAATTCCTAGCATCTGATACTGAACATACCATACCCCAATTGATACAAAGTAACCAATCACAATAGTCCATGCATATCTCATATGCGAACCAAATGTATAAATACCATGTAATTTACCCATAACACCAACACCAGCTGCAGATCCAAATGAAATCATAGATCCACCAACACCAGCAGTTAATGTTACTAACATCCACTGTGATAAGTCCATCGCTGGAGATGCTTTAAGTACTGCAGACATTACAGGAATATTATCAACGATTGCAGATAAGAATCCAACACCAATATTTGACCAAGTAGGACCAAGTACGTCTGGGTTATAAACAACTGCTGCCAATCCTAACCAACCGATGAAGTATAATGCACCAACAGCTGCTAAGATACCAAAGAAGAACATCAATGTATTGTTTTCAATTTTTGAAATTGAATCAAAGATATTAAAATGATCTTTTCCATATTTTAATTTTAGTCCATAAGAGTAAAGTTTTAATACAGCTAAACCAAACATCATTCCCCACATAGCTGGAAGATGTAATACTTGATGAGATAATACTGCAGATGCTATTGTAAGGATTCCAAGAACCATAACTACTTTAGCACCAGCTGCCATTTCTGGTTTCTTTTCTTTTGTAATATCAAAAGCAGGAACTTCTTTAGGTACCAATTTAGATAAGAAAAATGCCGTCACTAAATATCCCACAATTGAAGCTGGAAATAAGAATAAGAAATCAACAAATGTACCTTTACCAGCAGTCCAAGCCATAAGTGTTGTAATATCACCAAATGGAGACCAAGCACCACCAGCATTTGCTGCAACAACAATGTTTATAGCACCAGGAACTAGGAAATCTTTTCTTGTTTTTTCAATAGTAATTAAAACAGTTGATAGGATCAGTGCTGTTGTTAAGTTATCCGCAATTGGAGATAAGAAAAATGCAATAAAACCAGTTACCCAGAATAGTTGTCTATAGGTGTAACCTTTAGATACCAAGTTATATTTTAATCTATCAAATACGCCCATATGAATTAATGATTCAATATATGTCATTGCAACAAATAAGAAAAAGAAAATTCCTGAGATTTCTAAAATCAAATGATTTGCTTGAGTATGAACCAAATCCATATTCATATCATTTAGATAGTAATATAAAGCCACAAGCATAAACATAAAAGTACCTATAAATAACGCTGGCTTAGCCTTATCTATCTCATACTTCTCTTCTGCTGCTACAAAATAATATCCTACGGCAAATATAAATAGTGCCGAGAAACCAACCCATGTAAAAGTTATATCTGGAATTTCTCCTGTTCCTTCTGCACTTGCAAATGCAAGTCCTGAAAAAAACAGTAACGAAATTAAAACTTTAATCATTAATTCTCCTTAAATAATGCGCTCCCAAAGAATCTTCCCTTTGTAGAGCTGCTTGTAATATGGATTTTGCCGTAAGAAGTCTTAAAAATAACAATCTTCCGACATCTTCTTGTAGAAATGTTTCTATTTGTATCAATGCGCCTTCCAAGTTAGAGCTGTTTCTAACAATGGAAGCACTTTCCCACATAATTTTACGTAAATTATTTTTTATGTTTTTATCGATACTTTTGTTTCGCACAAATGATTTTATCTCATTTGTATAATTTTCATATGAAATTTTAAAATTAATTTCAAGAGATTCTTCAATGGCAAGTTTAGAGAAAACCACACCTTCAAGTAATGAGTTTGATGCCAATCTATTTGCACCATGTAAACCACTACATCCAGCTTCACCAATTGCATATAAGTTTTTCATATTTTTAACTTTGGCATTGAGGTCAATCTCAATTCCACCCATAGCATAGTGAAAAGCTGGTGAGATAGGTACTTTTTCAAAGGGCAAATCATATCCTAAGTCTTTGATATTGGCATATATGTTTGGGAATCTCTTTTTAAAAAACTCTTTATCAAAGGCTTCAAAACTAAGATATACGGCTTTACTTGTTTTTTGATTATAATCAAAAATAGCACGACTTACCACATCTCTGGGTGCAAGTTCACCATCTTCATGATAATCAAATAAAAATCTATACCCATCATCATCTACCACATAAGCACCCTCACCTCTTAAGGCTTCAGATAAAAGAGGTTTTCTAGCAAAAGATGTCCCTTTTAAAACCGTAGGATGAAACTGCATCATCTCCATGTCTTTAAGGTTTAAACCTTTTTCTAAACAAATACCTTGAACTTCTCCAGCAATCGCAGGTGAGTTTGTGTGGTACTTATAAATAGATCCTATTCCACCACTTGCAAGAATAACATTGTTGGCGTAAGCAACTTTAAGTGTCACTTCATCTGTGAAATATTGTGCACCATAACAAATACCATCTTGTATGAGTAAGTCACATACAACTGTATCAGTTTCAATATGATGTGGACAATTTTCAAGTAAAAACATATGAATCATTCGTCCAGTAGCATCACCATCAGCATGTAAAATTCTACTTCTACTGTGTGCTGCTTCTTTGGTATAAGCTAATTTACCTTTGGCATTTTTGTCAAAGAGTAAACCTGAATTAATCAAATCATCAATACATTCTTTTGAATTTTGACTGAGAGTTTCTACAGCTTCTAAATTGTTATGATTAACACCGGCAGTTAGGGTATCTTGGATATGACTTTTTATATCTTTAGCATCAACAGCAGTGGCTACACCACCTTGAGCATAAAAAGTATTACATTCCCAGGGAGATTTTTTACACAGTACTAAAACTGTTTTGTCTTTAGGAATCAAACGTGCTGCATTTAAACCAGCGATTCCTGAACCAATAATTAAATAATCATAAATCATTGCTTTAATTGTTGCTCTTTTTTTGTATCGTCCACATATACTGGTGGTTTTTTATAACCACACCCACTTAATGATAATAAAACTCCTGCTATAATAACAGTATGAAAAAAGTTAATGATATTCTTACGCATTTGAAATACAGTCCTGAATTTAAAAAGATTAATACCAATGAAAAACTCGAAAAATTAATACAAGTACTACCTTTAAAATTAAAAAAAGGTGTTAAGTTTGCCTATATTAAAAGACAAATTCTATTTTTTGTATTAAAACATCCAGTTTATAAAATGGAGTTCGAGTATAACAAAGAAATTATAAAATCACTATTAAAAAAAGCCAACATTGAAAACGTGGAAGAGATACGATTTTTCGTGACCAATAAGTTAGAAAAAAAAGAGACAAAAATAGTTGAAGATCCTACTTTCAAAGAGCGTTCATACGGCATCTTCGAGAACAATATTCAAGATGAAAAACTCCACAAAACAATGGAAGAAATCAGAAATATAATCAGTAGTTCTTCATAAGCTTTTCAGCCATTTTATACTGGGGTAAATAGTAAGCTACAAGACTCCAAAATGCACGTGAGTGATTTTTATGTTTTATATGCGCCAATTCATGAACAACCACATATTCTATAGCTTCAAGAGGTAATTTCATCAAATAAATATTTAGATTGATGTTATTTGAAAATGAGCAGCTACCCCATCTGCTTTTGTTTTTTCTAAATTTCAAACTTTGAGGATAAAGTTGCATTTGTTCAGCATACTTCTCGACAATACTGGGAATTAATTCATGGGCTTTTTGTCTGTAAAACTCATCCAAATTTACAAATGTTTCTTCAAAATCTTCTCGAATGTATTTTTTACCCATGTAAAAGAACTCATTTTCTGATAGTTTTTTACTTTTCAAATGAGTAATATGTTTTTGAATCCATTGTGACTTACTTTGAATAAAATCTTTGGCATCATTTTTAGTAAAAAAAAAGTTGCCTTTGATTTTGATGTTTTTTTCATCCAGTATTTTCATATAGGAGTGTTTTAATCTTGCCTTTTTTTCGAACAAGACATTAACATCATGAGCTCCAAGTTTAACAATAAATTCCATTTTGATCCTATAATTAATATCAATGAAATAATAACAAAGAAATATAAAAGACAAGCATAAGCACTTATATTGAGTCAATCACCTCAATCTCTCCTATGTGTTACTAATACACAATATATACACTTGTATCAAAAAAATAGCTTTTTAGGCATTTTTATTAAGTTACTTTTTGATAAAATCCATTAAATTTAATA
>MAAG01000097.1:1255-6221 GCA_002163065.1 Arcobacter sp. 31_11_sub10_T18 | reverse complement strand
ATGGTGACATGGTTGGACATACAGGAAATTTTGACGCAGCCGTTAGTGCTGTTGAAGCAGTAGATCTTGAGTTGGGTATAATTTTAGAAAAAGCAAAAGAAAATAATTACAATGTAGTTTTAACCAGTGATCATGGTAACTGTGAACAAATGAGAGATGAGAATAACAAGGTACTAACCAATCATACAATAGGAGACGTTTACTGTTTTGTTATTTGTGATGTTATTGCTCGAGTTAAACCAGGTAGTCTAAACAATGTTGCGCCAACGATTTTAAAACTAATGAACATAGAAATTCCCGAAGAGATGGATGCACCACTAATATAAGAAAGTAGTATTTTACAGTGGACAAAACTCTAAAGGAAAAACGTGTCATATTTGAATATAAAAAAACTTCATATCTATGATAATCAAAACAAATTACTAGACATTAGTTTGGAAATTGTAAACTCCACTGCCCTAATTGGGCAAAGTGGCAGTGGAAAATCTTTAACACTTAAATCCATTTTAAATCTACTTCCTTCAAATTTACAATCAACATATGAAGTAGATTCCGATTTTGAACTTATACCTTCTAATATTGGTTTTGTTCCCCAAAATCCTTTTACTTCACTCTCCCCAATGACAAAAGTACAAAAACAATTTTTTTGTTCCCATGAGAAAAAATTAGAACTTCTGAAACTTGTGGGTTTACAAACTTGGGTGTTGGATCGATTTCCATCACAACTAAGTGGTGGACAACTTCAAAGAGTAGTCATTGCAATATCTTTAAGTACCCAACCCAAACTCCTTTTATTGGATGAACCCACCACTGCCTTGGATAATGAGAGTAAAAGAACAATTTTGAAACTTTTAGAGTACTTACAAGAAAAATTGGATATTCTTATTCTGTTTGTGACACACGATATTCATAGTATTAAAAATATTTGTAAAAACCTTGTTATTATTAAAGATGGCAGTATCGTTGAGAAAGGTTTAACCCAAGAGATACTTGATAAACCTGGGCATTCATACACTCAACATTTATTAGAATCAACATTCGAAAATAAAAATTTTAGAGAATAAAGGAAAAACTTAACACAATGAAATACGTATTTGGTTTCTTTACACTTGTTTTATTAGCAGTTTTTACTTGGCTTATATACATTTATATGAATATTCGATTTGATATTGATAAAGTCATTAATTATAAACCAAAACTTAGCACACAGTTTTTTGATAAAAGTGGAAAACTTGTTGCCAATATATTTGATGGAGAACATCGATTATATGTTAAATATGAAGATATTCCTGCACAAGTCATTGAATCCTTAATAGCAATAGAAGATACTCAGTTTTTTGAACACAGTGGTATTAATTTAGATGCAATAAGTCGAGCAATTATTAAAGATATCAAAGCCGGAAAATTGGTTGAGGGGGCAAGTACCTTAACTCAACAATTGGTTAAAACCCTTGTTTTAACTCGTGAGAAAAAAATCATGAGAAAAATCAAGGAGGTATTATTATCTCTTCGTTTAGAAACTATATTAAGTAAAGAAGAAATCTTAGAGAGATATTTGAATCAAGTCTATTTTGGACACGGTTATTATGGTATTAAAACTGCAAGTTATGGATACTTTAAAAAAGAGCTATATGAATTAAATGCAAAAGAAATAGCACTTTTAGTGGGTCTTCCTAGAGCACCTAGTTTTTATGACCCTACTCGTAACTTAAAATTTGCACTGGCTCGTGCAAATCAAGTGATAAGTAGATTACATAATTTGGGTTGGATCAATGAGCAAGAATACACAAATTCTTTAAAACATATTCCTAAGGTATACAAGGAAACACTTACTCAAAATAAAGCACCATACGTGATCGATTATGCACTCAAGATTTTACAAAAGGACATCCCTGATATTAAAAGTGGTGGTTATAAAGTGGACTTAACCATAGATTTAAAAACCCAAGATATCGCTCGTGAAGCTTTAGAATATGGTTACGAACGAATTAAAATCAGAGACAGTAGATATAAAGATGATAAAACCTATACACAAACTCTTAATGGTGCTTTGGTTACTTTAGAAAACAGTACGGGAAAAATCTTAGCCATAGTTGGTGGAGTTAATTATAAGGAATCCTCTTTTAATAGAGCGGTACAAAGTAGAAGACAACCAGGTTCGGCTATTAAGCCATTTTTGTATCAAGTAGGATTAAACCTAGGATACTCAACCGCTTCAAATTTAATTGATATTAGTCGTACCTATAATTATACAAGAGACAATCAAATCAAAAAATGGCAGCCTAAAAACTATGAAGAAGATTATGAAGGTTTAATAAAATTTCGTGAAGCCTTGGTTCATTCACGAAACCTTGCCACCATTAACTTAGTGACAGATATTGGGATTGACGTTATTTATAAACAGTTGCATGATTTTGGTTTTAAAAATATTCCTTATGATTTATCTATTGCCTTAGGAAGTTTTTCAATTTCACCTTTACAACTTAGTGAAGCATATACCTTATTTTCAAACAATGGGGTTCAAGTGAAACCCTATTTAGTACAAAGTATTACCAACAATAATACCCAAGAAATTGTTTTTGAAAAAGAAGAAAAATATATCACTTCTCCTGAGCAAACATTTTTAACCACTTCAATTTTAAGAGATGTTGTAAAAAGAGGAACTGGAAGAAAGGCTCGATTAAAAAACCTTGAAGTTGCAGGGAAGACAGGAACAACCAATAAAAATATTGATGCTTGGTTTTCTGGATATACGCCAACAACACAAACACTAATTTGGTATGGTAATGATGATAATAAACCTATGAGAAGAAGTGAGACTGGTGGTCGAAGTGCAGGAGTTCCCTTCGCTTATTTTTATAAAAAGTATCTAAAACTTCATCCTGAAACAACACGAAAATTTATTACTCCAAAAGGTGTTAAGACAAATTATATAAAAGGCAAAAAAGAATTCTTCACAGAAACATCTCCAATGCCAGCTGTTAGTGAAAATAAAATCAAAGATAACAACATCATATTTTAAAATACTTGCTTCATTAATAAAAATCAAGTACAAAAAAAGGCCCTATGCTAAATGCATAGGGCCTTTTTTATTTGAACTTATTTGATTAACAAGAATAAGTTGATTTAAATTCGAAAGCAGTTGGTCTAGCTTCATCAGGATGAACCTGAGTTTCAAATTTATAGTGTTGGTATGTATCTATCATATCTTTTGTAAATACAGGTTGCAAGAAATCATTATCTCTAATTAACGCTTCTAATGAACCTCTTAAAGTATGAGGCATTTGAGGAATATTTCTTTCTCTAATTTCATCTAGAGGCATTTCAAATAAATCTTCATCCATTGGACCAATTGGTTCAATTTTATTATAAATTCCATCAAGTCCAGCCATAAGCATTGCTGCAAATGCTAAATAAGGACAACAAGTAGAATCTGGGAATCTCATTTCAATTCTTGTTGCTTTTTCACCAGCTCCATAAGGAATTCTACAAGATGCAGATCTATTTTGAGAAGAATAAGTTAAAATTGAAGGTGCTTCAAAACCTGGAATCAATCTTTTGTAAGAGTTCGTTGATGGGTTTGTAAATGCAGCAACTGCACGAGCATGTTTAAATACTCCACCAACATAATGTCTAGCCATATCAGAAAGGTTTCCGTATTCACCCTCTTTATAAAATAAGTTTTTGCCATCTTTCCAAATTGATTGATGAACATGCATACCATTTCCATTATCACCATATAAAGGCTTAGGCATAAATGTACAAGATTTACCATTTAAATGTGCAACCATTTTACAAACATATTTGTATTTTTGCACGTTATCAGCAGCTTCAATTAAACCATCAAAAACGATACCAATTTCACCTTGTCCTTGAGCAACCTCATGATGTCCAAGAATAACTTCAAGACCAACTTGTTTTAATACTTGCATCATTTCAGCTCTTAAATCAACCATTGAATCTGTTGGTTGTACTGGAAAGTAACCACCTTTAGTTCTAGGTCTATGTCCTGTATTTCCTACTTCATAATCTGTAGCATCAGACCACTCACCCTCATCTGAATCAACTTTATAGTATGATTCATTGATATTATCAATAATTTTTACATCATCAAAGATAAAAAACTCATTTTCTGGACCAAAGTATGCAACATCACCAACACCTGACTCAGTTAAATGAGTTAATGCTTTTTTAGCAATAGATCTTGGACATTTTTCGTACATTTGACCTTTATAGATATCATAAACATCACAGATAACAATAATAGTAGAATCTGCTGTAAATGGATCTAAAAATGCAGTTGATACATCTGGTTTCAAAATCATATCAGACTTGTTAATTGGTTGCCATGCATCAACAGAAGATCCGTCAAAAGGCATTCCAAATGATAATTGATCAGATGTAACTGCATCCATCATATATGTTAAGTGATGCCACATACCTTTCATATCAGTAAATCTTACATCTACAAATTGAACCTCATTTTCTTCACAGTATTTAAAAAACTCTTCATTATTGTTAACGAATTTACCCATACATATCTCCTTGATATTTTTTAATTTATTTATTCTACCTAAAAAACTAAAAACTAAACTAAAATAATTGTGTAAAAAATATACAATTCCCTTACATTTTAAGCAGTTTTAGATTAAAAATACAGATATTAAATAGACAAGTTTTCAGAACAATTAATATCTTTATGTTTGAAAATACACTAGAAGGAAACCAGTGTTCTTTCTCTATTATCAAAACTTGCACACTTTGTATAGCCGATCTCTTTTGCCAATGAAACCAACTCTTTGTATTTAAACCCAATTTGTTTTACTGCATGTGCGTCAGAACCAAAGGTAATAGGGATATCCAATTCATAGGCCACTTCTAAAATATCTCTTGATGGGTATTGTTCTGCTACTGGTTTTCGCAAACCTGCAGGATTTAGCTCTATTGCCATATTTGATTTTTTTAT
>MAAG01000097.1:0-863 GCA_002163065.1 Arcobacter sp. 31_11_sub10_T18 | reverse complement strand
GGATAACTATGTCAATTGTGCATAAAAGTCTTAAACCCACCATTAAATGGGCATTTGTCCGGCAGGTATTGGCGGGGCTAGAACATAAGGGAATAGACTCTCAGCCACTATTGCAGCAGCTGGGATTTGAGCGCATTCAAGACAGCCAAAGCCTCATGAGCGTGGCGCAGTTTCATTTGTTATCCCTAGCCATTGAAGATTCATTAAACGACGAGATGTTGGGCTTTGCGCTTTCCCCCATGCCCAAGGGCAGTTTGTTTTTCATTAATAAAACCATGACACAACTGCCTACTTTAAAAGAGGCCATAGAGGCGTTGAATCATTTTTATGGTTTGTTTAATGGCGGCCAGGATATTTTTACCCTGCAAAACCAAGAGCCTACCCAGCTGGTTTTAAATTTTCACAATGAATTACAAGCGCGCTCACCCTATTACATGCAGCGCCTGTTACTGGCCACCTATAAACAGTTGTGCTGGTTGGTGAAATCTAAAATCCCGCTTGTGGGGGTTGAGTTTACTTGCCCCATTGAAAGCAGTGTAAGTGAGCTGCAGTTTGTATTTGGCTGTGATGATATTCAGCAAGGTTCAAGCTGCACCCTGTACTTTCGCCATAATATTTTGTCTACCCCTGTTATTCAGGCCACTCAGGGGGCACAGTTGTTTTCACAAAAAGCGAATTTTTATACGCTTTTGTGGCCCAGCCTTGAACCATTAGAAGTGAAAATACGTTTATTAATTGGCGAGGATATTTCCAAAGGTTTCCCAAGCTTAGAGGCCCTTGCCAAACAAATGGCCATTTCCGCCGCTACCTTGTCACGACGTTTACAAAAACAGGGCATTCATTATCAAAATATTAAAGATGAT
>MAAG01000047.1 GCA_002163065.1 Arcobacter sp. 31_11_sub10_T18 | reverse complement strand
GGGGTTAAATACAGTAGTGATAATAAAGTAAAAATGTATACCATTGACGAAGATATTTTCGTTGAAAATACAGGTAATTCTTTGGAAAATGAACTTGAAACTTATTTTGAACCTTTTTCTAAAGATGAAAACAAACAAACAGATAGTTTTGGATTGGGACTTTATATTGTTCATAATATATTAAAAGCCAATGGATACCGTTTGGAATATGAACATAAAAATGGAATCAATAAATTTAAATGTACGAAAGTGACAACAGATACTTGATATATGATATAGCAATAATAGGTGCAGGTGCAAGTGGATTAATGCTGGCCTCACAAATAAAAAATAAAAAAGTAATCTTGATTGATACCAATGGAAAAATTGGAGAAAAGATTAAAGTAAGTGGTGGTGCTAAGTGTAATATTACCAATGAATACGTAAAAAATAGCAATTACCTTGGAAATCCAGAGTTTGTGAAAACAATACTGGATCAATACACAAAAGATGATCTTTTAAAGTTTTTAAATAAAAATGGTGTTAGACCCAAAATCAATGCAAAGCTGGTTAAAGGTACTTATTTTTGTAATAGCTCCAGTGAAGTAATTTCTATGTTTTCAAAACTAATTACACATGTGAAACTACAATTGAATACAAAGGTTGATGAGGTAGAGCATGACAAACATTTTATCTTACATACTTCACAAGGGAAAATTGAAGCCAATAAACTTGTGGTTGCAAGTGGAGGATTGAGTTTTCCAAAATTGGGTGCCAGTTCTATTTCTTATGATATTGCAAAAAACTTTGATCACGAACTCAAAACTCTAAGTCCTGCTTTAGTAGGATTTACTGTTCAAAAAGATCAATTTTGGTTTAAAAATCTAAGTGGTTTATCTTTTAATGTTAAAGTTAAAATTGAAAATAAGACTTTTGAAGGTGGGTTTCTTTTTGCCCATAAAGGTTGTTCTGGTCCTGTTATTTTAAATGCTTCTTTGTACTGGAAAAAAGGCACCATGATTATTGACTTTTTGCCCAATCAAAAACTAAGCACTTTGTGTAAAAGTAATAAACTTATCTCCTCAGCACTTCCTCTTCCTAAGAGATTTCTAGTAGAGTTTTTAAAATCAATTGATCTTGCTGATAAACCTATTTCCAAGTTAAGTAAAGATGAGTTAGAAAAATTAAAGTGTTTAAAAGATTATGAGTTTTCGCCTGCTGGAAACTTTGGATATTCAAAAGCAGAAGTTACCAAGGGTGGAGTAGACTGCAGCCAAATAGATGTGACTGATTTACAAAGTAAAAACCAAAAAGGACTGTACTTTTTAGGTGAAGCATTAGATGTAACTGGAGAGCTTGGTGGTTATAATTTTCAGTGGGCTTTTAGTTCGGCTTTTGTTTGTGCCAAAAATATAGTATAATCCAAAAATATTTACGAAATAAATTAAAATAATACATAATGGAAAATAGATGAGAATAGCTTTTATAGGTGACATTGTAGGTCGTCCTGGTAGAAAAATAATTAAAGAAAATTTAAAAAATTTAAGAGATGAATTTGATATTGATTATGTAATTGCAAATGGTGAAAATGCGAGTCACGGTTTTGGATTAACTGTTAAAAATTGTGATGAGTTAATGAAAGCTGGAATAGATTTAATCACAGGTGGAAATCACACCTTTGATAAAAAGAAAGAAATGTTAGCTCTTTTAGAAACAGATCATGTTTTAAGACCAGACAATTATCCCAAAGGAGTTCCAGGAACTGGTCTTCATATAACTACCATTGGAGACGAGAAATTTGCAGTTCTTAATTTAATGGGAATTTTTTCTATGCCTAATGTTGAGAACCCTTTTAACTGGGCAACAAAAGTTATTGATGATTTACATGAGCAAGGTATCAAAAATATTTTTATAGATTTTCATGGGGAAGCTACCAGTGAAAAAAGAGTAATGATGATGATGTTTCAAGGAAAAGTAAGTGGTATTTGTGGAACACATACGCATGTGGGAACAGATGACTTAGTCGTTGATCAAGGTACAGCATATCTAACTGATATTGGATTAACGGGATGTCGAGACAATGTGATTGGAATGGACAAAGAAATTCCAATTTACAGAGCACAAACAGGATTAAGTGGGCATTTTAATGTACCCAATGCTTGTAAGTCTATTTTGCAGATGATGGTTTTTGATATCAAAGAAGAAAAAACAACCGATGCCTTTAAGATAAAAATATATGGTGAGAAACATGATAGGGTAATCACTCGAGCTATTATTGAATAATATCAATGATAGCTACGATTTATTTGTTTTTTTAAAAAACAAAAATCTTTTAGAAAACTCACCAGAATTTTGGTGGCCATCTTATGGAACTTTTGAAACCTTTATAGGTGCTATTTTAACTCAAAATACAAAATGGACCAATGTCGAAAAATCTTTAGAAAACTTACATAAACATGATTTAGTTTCACTTGAAAAAATTGCAAATGTAGATTTACTTTTATTTACGCAATTAATCACTCCCAGTGGTTTTAAAAATCAAAAGTCTAAAAGATTAAAACAATTGTGTCAAAATGTTATTGAAGACTTTGATAACTTTGAGTCTTTTCAAAACGAGGTGTGTCGAGAATGGTTGTTAGAACAAAAAGGAATTGGTCCTGAAAGTGCCGATGCAATTTTGTGTTATGCTTGTAAACAAGAGGAATTTGTTGTTGATTCTTATGCAAATAGATTACTGAAAAAATTCGGATATGAGTTTGAAAGTTACGAAGATTTGAAATCTTGGCTAGAATTTGGTATTAATGAAAATTTAGATAAAATTACCAGATTTTATGAATTTGATATTAGTCTAAATCAAATTTATTGCAGACTTCACGGAAAAATTGTAGAGTTTATGAAAAATAAACATGATATTGATTAGAAGTACATATAACCAAAGGTTTTAAATGATTATTATTCCACAAACTAAAGGTGGTGTCGGTAAGTCAACCGTCGCAATGCAAATTATTGCACCTTATTTGTATAAAAAACATGGTAAAAAAATCACCTATATTGAAATTGATGATGAAAATAATGATAGCGAATCATTTACACGTACTCAAATAGTTAATAAAAGAATGTTGGGTACCAACAGAATCAGTGAATTAGATGAAATGATTTTAATGGATGATAACCATGAAATCATCGTTGATGTTGGCGGAAATAAAACTTCTTCTTTGGTACTAGATGAAATCAAAAAAATAGGTTCATTTGGAAATGTAAAATGGATTATACCTTTAGGTGATGGCGAACTTGATGGTAAAAACGCCATTGCAACCATGAAAAAAATTAGAAAGATCGAAGACAATCCAGAAAAAAATATGATTTTTGCATTAAACAGAGCCATCAATATGGAGCCTGATTATGTGGAAGAGCAGTTCATTAACTTTTTTGGACACAAGTATTTAGAAAATAATTCTGTAATTTGTGATTTTGTAAAAGATCCCAGCTACTTTCCTGTTAAAAACGACAAGGTAATTACAATGAGTAGATATCTTGGAAGTACAGTTTGGGAAATGGCTTATAACAATACTGATTTTGCACAAAAAGCTATGCAGGCAAAAGAATTAGGTGATATTGAAAGTGCAAGAAAATATCTCTTTTTTAGACGAATACAAACAGAATCAAAAGATTATGTACTTGATGTATTAAATAAAATATTTTATGATTTAGACAAATGGCTTGAGATAAAAAAATGAGTGATATGAGCTTTAAACAAGCAAAAGAGCTTGTTGAAAAAATTGAACTAACTGATTTGACATTAAGTAAAACAGTGAAAGATATTGAACACTCTTCAAAAGGTTTTAATGAAGCCTTGAAACATCAAGAGCGAATTTTAACACTTCTTCCAAAAGCAAATATGAAACTAAATACTATGCGAATTATCGTAGGTATTAATATTGGTTTTATATTGGGTGTTTTGGTTGGAAAATATATATTATAAATTTTGGGAAATGAAAAATAATGGGTAAACAAGAAAAAATTGTATCAATGTTTGACGACATAGCTGGTACGTATGATGTGGCAAATAGAGTACTTAGTATGGGAATAGATAAAAGTTGGCGAAATAAAGCCTGCAAATTAGCATATAAATACTATGGAAAAAAAGAACTTGGAAAAATAGTTGATGTGGCTTGTGGTACTGGTGATATGATTACATATTGGCAAAAAAATGCTCTAGAAGAAAATGTAAACCTTCAAGAAATTGTTGGGATTGATCCAAGTGTTGGGATGATGGACGTTGCAAAAAAGAAACTTCCAGAAGTACAATTTATTGAAGCCAGAGCAACTGATCTAACACTTGAAGATAACAGTGCAGATATCATTTCAATTTCATATGGAATTAGAAATGTAGTTGAGAGACAAAAAGCTTTTGATGAATTTGCCCGTGTTTTAAAGCCAGGTGGGTTAATGGTTATTTTAGAATTTACAAAAAACAAAAAAGAAAATCCTATTGATTATATCACTGATTTTTACATGAATAAAATATTGCCAGTTTTAGGTGGTTTGATTTCTCGAAATAAAGAAGCTTACACCTATCTACCAAATTCAATTGATGAATTTTTAACAACAACAAATTTAAAAAAAGAGTTAAATGAAGCAGGGTTAAGACCTATCTATGTTAAAGGTTTCTCCATGAATATATCGACTCTCTTCATCGCCCGAAAAGTGTAAATTTACAGCTATTTTTTGCAGATTTCTGCGTTGAAGATGAAGTTTTATAAACTCACTTACTTATTGTAAGCTCCTTCATAAAACTTCATCTTCGCCTTGAACTATACAAAAACTAACTGTAACCTTACACTTTTTAGTTTAGTATATTTTTCCCCTAAAAGGAACTTTTTATGAACTCTCCAATTACTGTTTCAACTTTAAATGTACAAATAAAATCACTACTTGAGACAACATTTTCTTTTGTATATGTTGAAGGTGAAATTTCTAATCTTACTTATCACAACAGTGGTCATATTTATTTTTCAATCAAAGATGCTTCTTCAACCATCTCATGTGTGATGTTTAAAGGAAATACACGTTATTTGAAATTTAGACTGGAAGTGGGTCAAAAAATAATTCTTAGTGGTTCAGTTACTGTATATGCTCCAAGAGGGAATTATCAATTACTTGCAACTAAAATTGAACCTTCAGGTGTAGGTGCGCTAGCACTTGCTTATGAACAGTTAAAAAAGAAACTTGAACTCAAAGGTTATTTTGACCAAGCTAGAAAAAAAGAACTTCCAAAATATCCTAAAAAAATAGTACTGGTTACTTCTTCAACTGGTGCAGCTATTGAGGATATGAAAAAAGTTGCAAGTAAAAGATGGCCCTTGATTGAGTTAATTTTAATTCCAGCTTTAGTTCAAGGTGAGGGTGCTAAGTTTGATATTGCCGAAGCTATTCAAAAAGCAGATACCTTAAATGCGGATGTAATGGTAGTTGGACGTGGTGGGGGAAGTATAGAAGATCTCTGGGCTTTTAATGAAGAAATGGTAGCTGATGCTATTTTTTCTGCCAATACGCCAATCATTTCTGCTGTTGGGCATGAGAGTGATTTTGTGATTTCTGATTTTGTAAGTGATGTACGCGCAGCAACTCCTTCTAATGCTATAGAAATTGCACTTCCTGATTCCAATGAACTTAAAATGTATTTGGATAACTTAAGTGATGAGTATGAACGAGCATTTAAAATTGTCATTAACAATAAAGAAACAGTACTTAATCATCTGTCTTCTTCTTTTAAACAAAACTCATTTGAAAACAAATTTAATTTCGTTCAAAACAATATTAAAGACCTTCAAAAAAATTTTAATAATTTTTTCAAGCAGATCCTTTCAAGAAAAGAGCAAGAAATTAAACTGTTGTCCAGTTCATATGAGGCAAATCACCCAGATAAAAAGTCAAAAAAAGGTTTTGTTCAAGTGACAAAAGAGAATACTATCGTGTCTTTGGAAGAGCTACACTTAGATGATATTATTAACCTTGAAACATCAAAACTATCTGTAAAAACTAAAGTAATGCATATCAATTATAATAAATAATAATTTAATAAAAAAATTGAATACTTTTTAAGTTAATAATAGTTAAAATAAGTGTACTAACTTGAATACTAAAAATTTATGTGTCTAAGCACAAATTGGAGAATACAATGGCTGAAGAAGTAGCAGAACTCGACTATGCAAATACCAGTGAATATATGACTTTTGAACTTGGAAGAATGAAATATGCAGTTGAACTTCCAAAAATACGAGAAATTTTAACTTACCCAGAGATTATTACTACTTTACCAAACACAACAGGTTGGGTTAAAGGACTTATTAACTTAAGAGGTGAAGTTGTTCCTATTTTAGATATTAGAATTAAATTTAATACTGGTGAAATTGAATACAATGATAATACTGCTGTAATTGCAGTAATTACTGAAGACAAAAGAATGATTGGTATTGTTGTAGATAAAGTTGATGACGTACAAAAAATCGATGCTTCAACTCTTTCTCCTGTATCAGATATGGGTTCTGCAATCCCCTCAAAATATTTAAAAGGTTTTGTACGACTTGACAACAGCCAAATGTTGGTAATAATGGACATTGAATCTGTGGTCCATAAAGATGAGTTAAAAGTATAAATTGAAAATAAATCCTAGGTATATTAATGCAAAAAAAAATAGTTAAACTTAAAGAATTAAGACTTCTTTTTGTTGAAGATGAAGAAGATTTATTAGAAATAATCAGTGATACTCTAACAAAATTAGATGCCAATTTTGTAACTGCAAAAAACGGACAAGAAGCTTTAGATCTTTTGGAAGAAACAAGTGTTGATATTGTTATTACAGATATCAATATGCCTGTTATGAATGGTTTAGACTTAATCGAAAATTTAAATAAATTACACCCCAAAATCCAAGTCATTGTCATGTCCGCACATACTGAAACGGAATATATAAATAAAGCAAACTCCTTAGGAGTAAAGGACTATTTAATCAAGCCTTTTGACTTCATCAAGTTTATTGAACTTGTTGCAGCAATGGATTAGTAACCAATGGCAATTGATAAAAAACTACTTAAAAGGTTAAAAGCACTTTATGTAGAAGATGACAAACATATTCGAACCGAACTCTCCGCACTTCTTTCAAATTTTTTCGGAAAAGTATACACCGCGGCTGATGGGGCTGAAGGTTTAAAAACTTATTTGGAAAACTCAGATGATATTGATGTAATTATCAGTGATATTAATATGCCAAAATTAACTGGTATTGAAATGTTGAAAAAAATTAGAGAAATTGATTCAAGTCTTCCCGTTGTATTTGCAACAGCATACTCAGACAATGAATTTTTAAGTGATGCTATTAAACTCAAAGTGCATGATTATATAATCAAACCAATTGATATACGAAATCTATTAGCAGTGATGAATGACTTAGCTAATATTCTTTATCAAGACTTTTTAATAGAACAACAAAATTCAGAACTTGAAAAATATAAAGATATTATCAATACCAATAATATCGTTGTGAAAACTGATACTAGCAGTACGATTACCTACGTGAACCAGCACTTTTGTGATACAACTGGATACACTGAAGATGAAGTAATTGGTCAAAAATTTGATATTATAAAACACAAAGATACTGACGCTTCAATTATTAATGAACTTTTTTCAACTGTTTTAGAAAATACTGCTTGGAAAGGTAAGTTGAAAAATGCAACAAAAACAGGAGAATCTTATACTGTTGAATGTTATGCCATTGCAACCATTGATGATGCTGGTGAAATTACAGGCACTATTTCTGTACAAAAAGATATCACAAGTGAGTTAAACCAAAGAAGAGAAGTTCAAATAGCGCTTATGAAAGATAAGGGTGAAATCTTTATTAAAGGTAAAGAATCTTCAACTGAATTAAATACTATTATCAAAGAATTGAATAATAGAGTCAACGAGTTACAAAAACTTTATAAAAATTCAGAACTATCTAAAGATAAAATTATTTATCAAGCAGAGAAACACACTCTTGAAAATAAAAGATTAAAAATCGAAATTGCACAATATAAAAAAGATGGAGATAGTAGTAGTAAAGCACTTAAAATCAATAAGAAAAATTCTGATTTAAAACAAGAGATTACCAAACTCAAATTACAAAATGAAAAACTACTCGAATCAACAGAGAAGGATTTTGTTCAAGAAAGAGTTAATCTTGAAGTTAAAATTGATGATTTGGAAAAAGAGTTATCGGAATATAAATCTAAAATGGATGAAATAATTGATGCTGAAGTATATACCCAGAAGTTGAATTATTGGAGAGAAAAGGCCAAAGAAGAAGCTAAAAGGGCAGAGACTTTAGAGCGAAAAATATTACAACATGGTGATCAGGGTATTTTAAATAAACTTTTTGGTGGAAAAGCCAGATAGTTAATCTTTAGAAAAGTATTTTACTTTTCTAAAGACGTTTTCTTATTTAATTGTTATTTTAGTAATTACTTGATCATTAATAGGTTTATTCCCTCGACCACTTGTAGGTGTAAGTTCTATTTTCTTAACTATATCCATTCCTTTTACCACATACCCAAAAATAGTATGCCGTCCATTTAACCAATATGTAGGAACTGTTGTAATAAAAAATTGACTTCCATTGGTATTTGGTCCTGAGTTAGCCATAGCTAGGATCCCTGCTTTGTCAAATAAAGCTTTTGGTGAGAATTCATCTTGAAATTTTCCACCCCAAATTGATTCACCGCCACGTCCTGTACCCATAGGGTCTCCACCTTGTAACATGAATTTTTCTATGACTCTGTGGAAGATTAAACCATCATAATATCCATTTTTAGAATGTGTAATAAAATTCTCAACTGTTTTTGGTGCAATATCTGGTCTGAGTTCAATTTCAATGACTCCTTGACTTGTTTCTAAGACTGCAATTGGATTGGCTGCAAAAAGTGTTAACGTTAATGATAGAATTAACAAAAGTTTTTTCATAAATATTTCCTTTTCTGTGATTTATGTGTAAAATCGTACAAGTATATAGTTTATGGTTTTAAAATTTTATTAAAAATTTATTTTTATGGGTATTTAACTAATCTTAGATTAGAATTCAGACAAAATTTATCTTAGAGGGGATTTTAAGATAATAAAGGATGAAAATGGACTTAGGTTTAAAGCCACAACCCACATTTTATATGTTTAAATGTGAGCAAAGTTCACCTCCAGGAATTCCAAAACCTTGTTGTGTTACAAAAGACTCAAAAGGTCTATTTAACTATATGGCAAGTGTGTTAATGGAAAAAGGAATTATGGGCCCTGTTCAAGCAATCAAGACTTCCTGTCTTGGTCGTTGTGAAGTAGGACCCCTAATGTTAGTAGAGCCAGGACATTATATGTATGTACAATTATCTAAGGAAAAAATAGATAAAATAGTAGAAGAACATATAATTGGTGGGAACCCAATTAAAGAATATTTGATTGCTGATGAGCTTTGGAGTGACCCTCTGAACTTATCTAAATCATAGGAGACAAGAAGAATGACCTTTGATATGCTTTATAGTAAAATTCATAGAGCAACTGTAACAGATGCAAACCTTAATTATGTAGGATCAATTACAATTGATGCAGACCTTTTAAAAGCGTCTAAGTTAAGAGTGGGACAAAAAGTTGAAATCGTAAACGTAAATAATGGAGAGCGTTTTTCTACATACGTAATAAAAGGACGTGCTGGTAGTAAAGATATGTGTCTTAATGGTGCAGCTGCTAGAAAAGTAGAAATCGGTGATAAAATTATTGTGATAGCGTATGCATCATATAATAGTGAAGAATTAGAAAATTACAAACCAACAGTAGTAATATTAGACGATGACAATAATATTGATTTAATCACAAATGAACTAGTAGGGAGTGATCATGTTTGATGGTATAGATTTAAGTAAATTAAACTTAAATGAGATGATGGGACAATTCCAAGAAATGGCTGAAAAGTCAAAAGAGAAAAATGCTGATTTAATATTTACCTCAAAAGCTGGTGGAGGAATGATTGAAATGTCAATCAATGGAAATAGTGAAGTTATAGATTTAAAAATTGATGATTCACTTCTTGAAGACAAAGATTCTCTTCAAATATTACTCATCTCAGCTATGAATGATGTACTTAAACAATCTGATGCGAATAAAAAAATGATGGCGATGAATATGATGAGTGGTGCTAATCCATTCGGAAAAAAGTAAATTAGAGTTATTATTTGAGTAAAATTTTATTAGAGCAATTTGAACAACACTTATTAACTAACCTTCCAAAGTCTGAGTCTTTCCATCCTATTTTTGAAAATGCTTTACAAGATATGTTAAAAGCGGGTGGAAAAAGATTTCGACCTATGTTGCTATTAAGTATTGTTAATGCCAAACAATCTTTGTTGTGTAACAATGCAATGCCTGTAGCCTTGGGATTAGAAATGTTACATACCTATTCTTTAATACATGATGATTTACCTGCTATGGATGATGCTGATTTAAGAAGAGGCTATCCCACTTTACATAAAACTTATGATGAAGTAACTGCTATTCTCGTTGGTGATGCACTAAATACACATAGTTTCAATTTAATTGCTAATGCACCTTTAAGTAATGATAGTAAAATTGAATTGATCAAAGTACTGTCAAGTGATGGTGGAATAAAAGGGATGATTATTGGTCAAGCCATTGATTGTTACTTTGAAAATCACAAACTAGAATTGGAACAATTAGAGTTTTTGCATATTCATAAAACGGCTAAACTAATAGCTGCTTCTTTAAAAATGGGTGCGATTATTGCAGGACTAGATTTACAAACGCAAGAGAAACTATATCAGTTTGGAATTGATATTGGTTTATTATTTCAAATTCAAGATGATATTATTGATGAGACAGTAAGTGCAGAAGTTGCTGGTAAAACTACAAATAATGATGCCTCTAAAAACTCATTTATCAATCTTCTTGGACTTGATGAATCTATTAATAGTGCCAATACTTTGGCGAAAAAATGTGAAAAGTCATTAAACTCTTTTGATGATGACATTAAAAATAATTTAGACCCTCTACTTAATAAATACTTGTATCGACACAAGTAATCTCAAAATTATAAACTCTTAGCCAAAGTGACTCAATTTATTTGACAACTAAGTCAAATTTTTATACAATTCTAGCACTCATTTTTAATGAGTGCTAATACCAAATTAAATCAAAAGTGACCACTTAAAAAAATAGATAAAAGATCAGATTGGGAAAGAAAACAATTCAAACTAGCCGTAGCTAATTTTAATTGTTTTCTTTTTCAAGATGCCTTTTAGGTATTTTCCCACAGGGTAGTACAGTTTAAGTCATCACTTTTGGTCTAATTTGGTATAACAATGATTTTAAACTTAATAAGGACACTATAATGAATTTTAAACCTCTAGGTGAAAGAGTACTTGTACAACGAGTAGAAGTAGAAAATAAAACTGCAAGTGGAATCTATATTCCAGACAGTGCAAAAGAAAAACCATCAACTGCAAAAGTAGTTGCTATTGGTTCTGAAGTTAAAGAAGTAAATATTGATGATACAGTAGTTTTCGGAAAATATTCAGGAACTGAATTGGCACTTGAGGGTGCTGATTATTTAATATTAGAATTAAAAGATATTTTAGGAGTAATGTAAGATGGCAAAAGAGATTAAATTTAGTGATGATGCAAGAAATAAATTATTTACAGGTGTTGAAAAATTAGCAGATGCTGTAAAAGTTACAATGGGTCCACGAGGACGAAATGTACTTTTACAAAAATCTTTTGGAGCACCTACTATTACTAAAGATGGTGTTTCTGTTGCAAAAGAAATTGAACTTGCTGATACTATTGAAAATATGGGTGCACAACTTGTTAAAGAAGTTGCAAACAATACTGCTGAAGAAGCAGGTGATGGTACAACAACTGCAACTGTACTTGCTTATTCAATTTTCAAAGAAGGTTTAAGAAACGTAACAGCTGGAGCAAATCCAATTGAACTTAAACGTGGAATGGACAAAGCATCTGAAGCTATTTTGGCTGAATTAAAAGCTATTTCTAGACCAGTAGTTGATCAAAAAGAAATTGAGCAAGTTGCTACTATTTCAGCTAACTCTGACACAGCAATTGGTTCTATGATTGCAAAAGCTATGGAAAAAGTTGGAAAAGATGGTGTTATTACTGTTGAAGAAGCTAAAGGTATTTCTGATGAACTAGAAGTAGTTGAAGGTATGCAATTTGATAGAGGATATTTATCTCCATATTTTGTAACAAATACAGAAAAAATGACTACTGAATTAGAAAATCCTTTTATTCTTTTATATGATAAAAAAATATCTAATCTTAAAGATATGTTACCAATTTTAGAATCAGTTAATCAAGCTGGTCGACCTTTACTAATTATTGCAGAAGATGTTGATGGTGAAGCATTAACTACTTTGGTTGTAAATAGATTAAGAGGAAGTTTAAATATTGCTGCTGTTAAAGCACCAGGTTTTGGTGATAGAAGAAAAGCAATGTTAGAAGATATCGCTATTTTAACAGGTGCTACAGTTGTATCTGAAGAATTAGGTATGTCATTAGAAACTGCAAAATTTGAAGTTCTTGGAACTGCATCTAAAGTTGTAATTGATAAAGATAATACAGTTATCGTTGATGGTGCTGGTGATAGCTCTAGAGTTAAAGATAGAGTTGGTCAAATTAGAGGTGAGATTTCTAATACTACTAGTGATTATGATAAAGAGAAATTACAAGAAAGACTTGCAAAACTTAGTGGTGGAGTTGCAGTGATTAAAGTTGGAGCTGCGACTGAAACTGAAATGAAAGAGAAAAAAGATAGAGTTGATGATGCACTTAGTGCAACAAGAGCTGCTGTTGAAGAAGGTATTGTAATTGGAGGAGGAGCTGCTCTTATTGCTGCTGCTGCTAAAGTTAATCTTGATTTAACTGCTGATGAAAAAATCGGTTCTGAGATCATTTTACGAGCTATTAAAGCACCACTTAAGCAAATTGCAATTAATGCAGGTTTTGATGCAGGTGTTGTTGCAAATGAAGTTGAAAAAGCTGCTGAGAATGTTGGTTTTAATGCTGCAAATGGTGAGTATGTTGATATGTTTGAAGCAGGGATTGTCGATCCTGCAAAAGTTGAGAGAGTAGCTATGCAAAATGCAGTATCTGTTGCATCTTTATTATTAACAACTGAAGCAACTGTTTCAGATCTTAAAGAAGAAAAAGCCGCAATGCCAGCTATGCCTGACATGGGTGGAATGGGTGGAATGGGCGGTATGCCTGGAATGGGAATGTAGTCTGACAAAGACTCATTTCTTTCTACTCTTACATCGAGCAGAGTCGTCGAGTATATCGACGATTCTTCTCATTTAAACTCACAAATTATTCACAAAAAACTCACGCTACTTTCATGTTACTTATACTTAAAATCATATTGAATATACCATCAATCTAATTATTCCAAAGTTTTTATTAATCTAGAGTTCCAAAGGAAATTAGCAGTATAATTTTGCACTGCTGGTATGTTTCATTTTGAATTGGAGTTAATGTCAGCTTTGTTATAATAATTGCAAATTTTAATAATAAAGGCTCCTTATGAATCTATCGTCTAAATTTTTCACACTTCTATTAATTTTCTTCTTTTCTAGTGCTCTATTTGCTTCTGAAAAAAATCCAGTTGAAGTAAAACGATTGCTAGAAAAACCTTTGATTGAGCGATATATTTTGGATGAATTAAAAGATTTACGTATTGAAAATATGAAATTGAGAAATGAAGTTGAGCGAAGAATATCAAAAAACGAAGTTCAACAAACTGACCGTGCTGCTAGATATATGACCGATACAATTGGTAACATTTTTTATCTTATAGCTGCAGCCACATCAATACTAATATTTGCTGGTTGGAATTCTCTTAGAGATATCAGGAAGAAAACGGAGACTATTGTTGAAGAGCGAGTAAACCAGATTACAAAAAAATATAATGTTCGTATGGAAAGTCTTCAAGATGAGATGACTCTGCAATCAGAAAAAATACTTGATAACCAGAATAAAATATATAATACTCAGTATATACACTCACTTTGGATACGTTCAAATCTTGAAACAAATCCTCAGTCAAAAATTGATATTTATGATGAGATTATCAATATCAATGCAGATGATGCTGAAGTTTATGCTTATAAAGCAGATGCAGTTCTTGATATGGATGAATATGAATGGGCACTTAATCTTAGTAATAAAGCCATAGAAATCGATCCTGAATATGGATATGCTTACTGGCAACGATCTTGTGCTAATGCTGTACTACATAATAAAAATGAAGCACTTGTTGATTTAGAAACAGCTATACAAAAATCTCCTAATTTAAAAGATGAAATTGAAAGTGAAGAGTTATTTGAAAATTTAAAAGATAGCGAAGAGTTCAAAAAATTACTAAGCTAGGGTTTGTTTTTCATAGATTCTCCACTTTTATATGAAGTTTAATAATTGGTATGGAGGTTTTTTAATAAACTCCCTATTTACTTTTGAAAACATTTTTAGAATCTAGAATATCTGATAAAAGCCACTTTTTATCAACATTTAGATAACATCTTAGCTTATAATTTTAAGTAGATAAAAACAAGGTAATATATGTGCGGAATTGTCGGTTATATCGGAAGTAAAAATACAACTGAAATTTTAATGGATGGTTTAAAAGAGCTTGAATATAGAGGATATGACTCAACTGGAATAGCACTTTTAGATAATGATAAAATTGAAGTATATAAAGCTCTTGGAAAATTAAAAAATTTAGAACAAAAAATTTCTGATGCCAATGTAGGTGAGAATCACTTTTTAGGAATAGGGCATACACGTTGGGCAACCCATGGAAAACCTACAGAGTTAAACGCACATCCACACTTAGGTGAGTATTCTTATGTGGTACACAATGGAATTATTGAAAATTATAAAGAAATTAAAGATAAGTTAATCCAAGATGGACATAAATTTATATCACAAACAGATACTGAAGTTATCGTTCACCTTTTTGAAAACTATTATAATAATTCAAATGATACAAAAGAAGCATTTCAAAAAACAATTGCAGATTTAAAAGGTGCCTATTCAATTCTTTTAATCTCAAAAGTACAACCTGATTCTATTTTCTTTTTTAAACATGGGTCACCTTTAATTGTTGCTAAGGGGAAAGAAGAAAAAGAAGTTTTATTTTCAAGTACAGATGCACCTTTAATTGGTCTTGCAGATGATGTGGTTTATTTAGAAGATGGTATGGGTGGAATAGCAAGTCCTGCTGGGATTGAGTTTTTCTCAGATGAGATCACTTGGTCAACTTTACCTCAATCTAAACAATATGCACAAAAAGATGGATTTCGATTTTTTATGGAAAAAGAAATTTATGAACAACATGATGTAATCACTGATTCTATGTTGGGCAGACTACAAGATGATCAAATTCATTTTGATGAGTTTGATGCAAAGATAATTGAAGGAATTGATGAAATAAAAATTTGCGCCTGTGGGACCTCTTATCATGCTGCATTAACCGCTTCATATTTATTTGAGCGACTAAGCAAGATAAGATGTTCTGTAGAAATTGCAAGTGAGTTTAGATATAAAGAACCACTCATGAGTAAGAAAACATTGTTTGTTGTTATTTCTCAAAGTGGAGAAACAGCAGATACCTTGGAAGCTTTAAAAATGGCTAAAAAAGCTGGACTTAAATCAATCGTGGTGTGTAATGTAGATAACTCTTCAATGACACGATTGGGAGATGTGACTGTTTTAACCAGAGCTGGTATTGAAAAAGGAGTGGCATCAACCAAAGCTTTTTCAACTCAAACAGTTGTGCTTTGGATGATGGCTTTATATTTTGCTAAATTTAAAAATGCAATATCTCAAGATAAATTAAATAGTGAGATTTTTGCATTAAGAGAAGTACCAAAGGCTTTAATTGTGTGCGATAAAATGCACGAAAAGACCAGAAGATTATCAAAAAGATATCTTCATGGTCATGGTTTTTTCTTTATAGGACGAGACGTCTTTTTCCCATTGGCCCTTGAAGGTGCTTTAAAATTAAAAGAAATATCATATTTACATGCAGAAGGTTATCCTGCAGGTGAAATGAAACACGGACCAATTGCATTGGCAGATCCGGAGTTATTTACAATAGCTTTAATGCCACAAAATTTACACTATGATAAAATCAAATCTAATGTTGAAGAGTTAAGCGCACGTGATAGTACTATTTGTTCAATTTCTCCACTTGATTTTGAATTGAGTGATGATTTTATTAAAACAAATAAAACTGATCATTATATGCTGGAGTTTTTTGAAATGCTGGTTGCTTTGCAGCTACTTTCAATGGAAATCTCAGTTCGATTAGGAAATGATGTAGATATGCCAAGAAACTTGGCAAAATCTGTTACAGTCGAGTAGAAATACTCAACGTTAAAATTATATATACAAATTATTTTTATTTAAAAAGATTAAAATAAACGAGTATATTTAATGGAAAACAAACATGGAAAACAAGATAGGAAAACAAACATGGAAAACAAAACAAAATACTTATTTACAAGTGAAGTAGTAAGTCCAGGTCACCCAGATAAATGTGCAGATATTATTGCAGATACAATCGTTGATAGATTAATCATTGAAGATAGTGAAAGTAGAGTTGCAAGTGAAGTATTTGTTGCTGGAAAACACGTAATCATTGGTGGTGAAGTAAAATCTAAGACAAAATTATCTAATGATGATTATGTTAAATTGGTTAAAGACGCATTGGCAAAAATTGGGTATGACGGAAAATCTGCTTTTACAAAAGAACAATGTTTACATCCAGATGATGTACAAGTTCAAGTTTTATTAAATCAACAAAGTCCTGATATTAGTCAAGGTGTTGATCAAGAAACAGGTGAAATTGGAGCGGGAGATCAAGGAATTATGTTTGGTTTTGCTTCCAATGAAACAGCTGACTTTATGCCAGCAGCCATTACATATGCACGAATGTTAGCTGATAAAGTTTACAACTACGCTTTAAATCATAATCATAAACTAGGTGTTGATATTAAAACACAAGTTACAATTGATTATGGCAATAAAGAAAACTTTGAAAATTGTAAACCTCAAAAAATTCATACAATTGTTGTAAGTGCACCTTCTGTTGAAGATATGGATATTTCTGAAGTTAGAACGTTGATTCAGGGTTTAATTGATGATACAGGATTACCAACAGAATTATATGATCCAAAAAGTACTATTATTCATATCAACCCAACTGGAAGATATGTAAATCACTCTGCACTTCATGATTCAGGATTAACTGGAAGAAAACTAATTGTTGATTCATTTGGTGGATATGCACCAATTGGTGGTGGAGCACAAAGTTCTAAAGATTATACTAAAGTTGATAGATCTGGATTATACGCTGCACGTTGGATTGCAAAACACGTAGTTGCTGCGGGACTTGCAAAAAAATGTAATGTTCAATTATCATATGCAATTGGTGTTGCTAAACCAACTTCAGTTTCAGTTGATACTTTTGGTACATACACATTATTAGATGATGACAGATTGTCAACATTTGTAATGAATACTTTTTCATTAACTCCAAGATGGATAACTGAAAAATTTGACCTTGATAAGCCAAGTGAAGAAACATTTCTTTATGCAGATGTGGCAAGTCGTGGACAAGTTGGTCAAAGTGATTACCCATGGGAACAACTTGACGAATTAGACATATTTAAAGCACTAAAAAAATAACACAAAGGCGTAGAAATACGCCTTATATAAATACTAGGAGATATTATGGATTTAAAAAACTTATTTAATAAAATTTCTTTTGATAAAAAAGAACAACCAGAAAAAAAAGATGCACCAAGTCATTGGATTAAATGTCCTGAATGTAGCGCATTAATGTTTTTTAAAGAGGTTGAAAATCAAAATAATATATGTCCCAAATGTAATTTTCATATGAGAGTAGGCGCACAAAGAAGAATAGAAATTATTTGTGATGAAGGAAGTTTTGAAGAATATGATTCAAATCTAAAACCTACTGATCCATTAAAGTTTGTTGATAAAAAATCATACAAAAAAAGAGTGGATGAAGCATTGATTAAAACAGGACGTACATCTTCTGTTGTTAGTGGTGAGTGTACTATCAATGAAGTTCCTGTTCAAATAGCAATATTTGATTTTTCTTTTATGGGTGGAAGTTTGGGTTCTGTTGAGGGTGAAAAGATTGTACGAGCAATTAACAGAAGTATTCAAAAGAATCAAGGTTTAATTATTGTGAGTGCTAGTGGAGGAGCTAGAATGCAAGAAAGTACTTTTGCTTTAATGCAAATGGCAAAAACCTCTGCTGCACTTAAAAGATTAGATTCAGCAGGTCTTCCATATATCTCTGTGTTAACAGATCCTACTATGGGTGGAGTATCTGCTTCTTTTGCACTACTTGGTGATATCATTATGGCAGAACCAGGAGCTTTAGTAGGATTTGCAGGACAGCGAGTTATTAAACAAACTATTGGTGCTGATTTACCAGAAGGATTTCAAAGAGCTGAGTTTTTATTAGAACATGGTTCAATTGATATGGTGGTAAATAGAAATGATATGAAAAAAACTTTATCTGATTTATTAACCTTATTTAAAAAAGATGCACAACTGGTTAGTTAAGAAAGCTGTGAACAGAAAAGAATTCCAAATATACTCTTTTAATAGAAGGCCTCAAAATTCGCCATTGAAGCCTTCTATTTACGCTTTATGTGATTATGAGTTATTAACAAAACACAATACTACTTTAGAACAATATTTACAAATCTGCAAACAACATCATGTGAAAATTATTCAATATCGCGATAAAATTAATAATTTAGACATACAAAAAGAAAACTTAAAGTACTTAAAAAACAACTGCAATTTACCAATTATAATTAACGATAAAATAGATTTAATTGCCTATGCTGATGGTTTACATATTGGGCAAGAAGATTTAGATTCCTATGTTAAAAATAATAGAGTTTTGTCATTAAAGTTGATTCGAAAAAAAATCGGTGATAAAATTTTAGGTTTATCTACTCACGATGAAATTGAAATTTTGGAAGCAAATAATTTTGATATTGACTATATAGGATTGGGTGCATATAAAACAACCACAACTAAAGATGTACAAAATCAACTGGGTGATAAACTACCTTATTTGGCAAAAATATCCAAACATCCTGTTTGTGCTATTGGTGGGGTTAAATTAAGTGATATAATTGACAATACATCTTATAATGTTATTGGTTCAGGTTTATTTACTCACTAAAGGAACACTCTTGCATAAAATTAATATTTATTCTATAGCCAAATCAAACAACGACGAATTTGATCTTATCTCAAATGATTTTATTAAAATGTCTTCCAAGTATGCAAAAGTTGAAAGTTTCAATATGTTTAATAAGAAAATTTCAAAAGCTCAAATGATTGGTCAGCGAGAATCTCAACAAGCTTATACAGATGCATTTTTACCACATATGCAGGGTTTTAATATTGCTTTAGATGTTAAAGGAAAAAAACTTGACAGTTTTAAGTTTGCCAAACTCATTGATGATAAAGTTACAATTAATTTTTTTATTGGTGGAGCTTATGGTTTTAACAATGAATTTTTGCAATTATGTGACGCTAAAATAAGTTTAAGTGAATTAACAATGGCACACAAAATAGCGCATGTAGTGTTGATGGAGCAGATATTTAGAGGACTTTGTATCAACAATAATCATCCATATCATAAATAATTTAGTTATGATTGAGTATAATCCGTAAAACTATTAAAAAGGCAAGTTTTGGCGAATAAAAAACAAATCGAAGAGTTGAAAGAAATTCTAATAGATAGATTAGCATTAATAAAAAATAATATTCAAGAAAGTCGAGATAGTATTGACTCTTTAAAAAATTCAGAATGCAATGACGAATTTGATTATGCAGAAGTAAGTAGTGATAGTTTCAAAGAAGGTATTATCGCAAATCAACAAGTAAAAGAACTTGAAGAGATTGAATCAGCATTACTTAGAATCCAAAAGGGAACTTATGGTGTTTGTGAAATGTGTGATGAACAAATTGCATTAGGAAGATTAAGAGCTAAACCATTTGCAAAATATTGTACACCATGTAGAGAAATATACGAGGGTGAACAAGAATAATAAAGGATTTTTAATGGGACTTAAAAAATACGTAATATTTTCAATTTTATTAATTGTTTTAGTTGCTGGATATATATTTTCACTTGAACTTGGTTCTTATGAAATTATAATTTCAGATATATCTCTTCAATTACCAGTATTTGTATGGATACTATTACCTACTTTACTACTTTTAGTAGCATCAATTCTTCACATGTTCTTTTATGGATTTAAGGGATATCTTGGAAACAGAGCTATTGTAAAAGATGAAGAGAATATTTTAGAATCTATTAAAAATAATCTTTTGTATAAAAACGATATCAAACTTTATAAAAGACAAGCATTTAGAGATGTATCTGAAATCTTGTCTCAAGTTAATTTGGTACCAAAAGATGGAAACTTTAACTCATCTAATACAGAAATCAATGCAATCGTTGAAAAAGTAAAAAGTATACATGCAGGAACATATTTAACTCCAAAAGAGTTAAAGTTAGATGAAGCTAACCCGTTAATGGTTATAAACAACAATAACAGAGTTAACACTGATGCTGATTATTGTTTAGAGATATTAAAACGACCTGCTAATCATAAAAGCGAGATTATTAAAAAAGCATATTTTACAGTTCTGGCTCACAAAAGTATGACTACTGTTAAAAAAGTGCTTGCTAATATTAAGCTTGATAAAGAAATGATTCTTGAACTTTTTAAAAGAGATTCTGAACAAACTGACTTTTCTTTAAGTAAAGAAGAAGTGATTAAGTATATTAAAAATGTTGATTTTTCTAGACAAGATTTTATATATCTTGCAAAATTGTATAAAAATAATATGTTGCCAGATGACTTATTGAAAATATTTGAAGAAATTTCAAATAACAATGATTTGGCTTTAGATTCATACCTCTATGTTCTCTTTGAATATGAGATGTTGGACAATATTAGAGACATATTTGGTAGTACAGCTCAAGATGAGTTGTTACCATATAAAGCACTCTTAGATTTAAAAGACTCAGGAAAACAATATACCTTAGATTCTCTTTGTTATATTAAATAAATATGAAAAAACTAGATTTTAGCCAACCCTTAATGGTGTTGGCACCCCTTGCTGGATATACTGACTTACCCTTCCGTTCTGTTGTTAAAAAATTTGGTGCAGACCTGACTATCTCTGAAATGATTTCTTCTAATGCTTTGGTTTATAAATCAGAGCGTACTTTAAAAATGATTGAAAAATCGCCCATTGAAGATCCCTATTTTGTTCAAATTGCGGGAAATAAACCAGAACTTGTACGAGATGCGGTTGAAATATTAAACGATATTGATGGAATTGATGGAATTGATTTAAACTGTGGGTGTCCTGCACCCAAAGTATTTAACCATGGATCTGGTTCCAATCTTCTAGGTGATTTAAAAAAATTAGAAGAAATATTATCAACAGTTAAAAAATACAATAAAAAACAATACACAACTGCAAAGATCAGAATTGGTGTTGATGAAAAAATACCTGTTGAAATTGCTAAAGTAGTTGAAGCATGTGGTGTTGATTTTGTATCTGTTCATGGAAGAACACGAGCTGGAAAATATAAAGCACCTGTGGATTACGATGCGATTAAAGCTATTGTTGATAATGTATCTATTCCTGTAATTGCAAACGGTGATATTAAAGATTATAATAAAGCAAAAGAAGTATTGGCTTATACTGGTGCTGCTGGTGTTATGATTGGACGTGGTGCCATTGGTAAGCCTTGGGTGTTTTATCAAGTTAAACACGGTGTAGAAGACGTAAATCAAGAATTAAAAAGATCAGTTATCATTGAACACATGGATGCTATGATTAAATTTCATGGTGAACATGGTGTTGTAATGTTTAGAAAATTTTTACATTCATATTCTAAAGGATATCAAGGTGCTAATGCCTTTCGAGAGATTATTAATACCATTAAAGAACCAGACATAATGAGAGACATGATAAAATCTTTCTTTTAACCTTAATTAGATAGAATAACTGCATTTTATACAAAGGCAATCATTGGTTGAAGATTATTACGAACTACAAATAAACCCCCAATCTCAGTACGAACTCTTTTTGGATTTAATATCAGCACTAACTGATGAAGCAATAGAAGAAAGTACTGGATGCATAACTTTAAGAAGTGAAGAAAATTTAGAAGAGATCGAATACGGTATCATCGAGTTTTCAAAACAAATGAATATCGATTGCGATACAAAACTATCAAAGTTAAAAAATGAAGATTGGGTTAATAAATACAAAGAAGCAGTAAAAGCTGTGGAAGTTGGAAAATTCTATATACACCCAACTTGGGAACAATCAAAAAATGACAAATTAAATATTATTATAGATCCAGCACTATCATTTGGATCAGGACATCATGAGACTACTAGCAATTGTTTACTTGCAATGGGTAAATATGTAACTAAAGGTAACTCTCTACTTGATGTTGGTACGGGAAGCGGAATATTGGCAATTGGAGCTTCAAAACTAGATGCTGTAGTTGATATCTGCGACACAGATGATTTCGCTGTATCTGATGCCTGCGAAAACTTCAAAAGAAATGATGCCAAACTCAACAAATCTTGGGTTGGTAGTGCTACTAAAAGTCAGAATACTTATGATATCGTTGTTGCTAATATAGTTGCTGATGTTTTAATAATGATTGAAAAAGATTTAAAAAAATGCTTAAAAGATGATGGTATATTAATACTATCAGGTATATTAGATAAACATATTGATAAAGTTTTAAAAAAATATAAAAGTTTAGAACAATTAGAAGTAATTCAAAAAAACGAATGGGTTACTGTAGTATTTAGAAATAAACAGGAGTTAATTTAATGAGTAAAAAAAAGAAAAATAGAAATCAAGATAATCAGAACAACAATAACAATTTTTTTAATGGCAATCCATTATTGGTATTTGCAATATTCTCTGTTGTTACTATTCTTGCTTTTAAAACAATATTCCCTCAAGATGAAGGAATGCAGACGGGTAATTCGAATATTAATGCTTACGGAAAAACACAACATAAAACAGTTGCTTATTCTGATTTAAAACAATTAATAAAAACTGGACAAATCGAATATGTTGGAATTGGTAATACTACCATCAAAGGTGTCTCCAAATCTCCTAATGGCGGAGCAATAACATACACTGCACGAAGAGTTATTCCTGATAACACATTAATCCCTTCTTTAGAAAAACATAACATTGGTTATGGTGGAATTAATGAAGAGAACTTTTTAGCGGATATGTTATTTGGTTGGATTTTACCAATTTTTATCTTTTTTGCAATTTGGATGTTCTTAGCTAAACGAATGCAAAAAAGTATGGGTGGAGGCGGAGGAGGAATCCTTGGCATGGGAAGCTCTAAAAAAATGATTGACAGTGAAAAACCAAATGTGAAGTTTGAAGACATGGCTGGTAATAAAGAAGCCAAAGAAGAAGTTGCTGAAATCGTTGAGTTTTTAAGAGCGCCTGAGCGTTATATTAAACTTGGAGCTCAAATTCCTAAAGGTGTTCTATTAGTAGGTCCTCCTGGAACTGGAAAAACATTATTGGCAAAAGCGGTTGCTGGTGAAGCAGATGTTGAGTTCTTATCTGTATCTGGATCTTCATTTATTGAAATGTTTGTTGGAGTTGGAGCTAGTCGTGTTAGAGATTTATTCGAACAAGCAAAAAAAGTAGCACCTGCAATTATCTTTATTGATGAAATTGATGCTATTGGTAAAAGTAGAGCCAGCGGTGGACCAATGGGTGGTAATGATGAAAGAGAACAAACTCTAAATCAATTACTGGCTGAAATGGATGGTTTTTCATCTGAAGGTGCTCCTGTTATTGTTCTAGCTGCAACAAATAGACCAGAAGTTCTTGATCCTGCTTTATTACGACCAGGTAGATTTGATAGACAAGTTTTAGTTGATAAACCTGATTACGAAGGTAGAATTGAAATTCTTAAAGTTCATATTAGAGATGTTAAACTGGCTAAAAATGTGGAAATCAAAGATATTGCAAGAATGACAGCTGGACTTGCTGGTGCCGATTTAGCAAATATTATTAATGAAGCAGCTCTTTTAGCTGGTCGAGCTAACAAAGAGATTGTTGAAAATGAAGATTTCAAAGAAGCAGTTGAGAGACAAATCGCTGGATTAGAGAAAAAAAGTAGAAGAATTTCTCCAAAAGAGAGAAAAATTGTTGCTTATCATGAAAGTGGACATGCTTTAATTGCTGAGATTACAAAAGGTGCTAAAAAAGTAAACAAAGTTTCAATAGTTCCACGTGGACTTGCCGCTCTTGGATATACTTTAAACACACCAGAAGAAAATAAATACTTGATGCAAAAACATGAGCTTATTGCGGAAGTAGATACTTTATTAGGTGGACGAGCTGCTGAGGAAGTATTTATTGGTGAAGTTTCAACGGGTGCTGGAAATGACTTAGAGAGAGCAACAGATATTATTAAATCTATGGCATCTGTTTATGGAATGAGTGATGTTGCTGGACTTATGGTACTTGAAAAAAGACAAAATCAATTTTTAGGTGGACAAACACAAAAAGATTTTTCTGACGATATGGCAAAAAATTTAGATACTCATGTCAAAGATTTATTAAATGAAAGATATGATGTGGTACTACAAGCTCTAAGAGATAATTCTGAATCTATTGAACAAATGACAGAAGAACTACTTGAAATTGAAGTGCTTGAAGGTAAGAGAGTAAGAGAAATCATTAAAGATAATGGTGGAACAATTTTTGAAGCTGAAGACTTGCATTCTGATGAAATCAAAGATGAAGATGAGAAAAAAGATTCAACTAAAACAAAAGTAAAAAGTGAATCAAAAGAAGAGAAAACTTCTGAAGTTTCAAATGATGAAGAGCTAAACTTTGATGAAGTATTAGATACAGATTCAAGTGAAACAGAAGCAACTGTTCAAAACGAAGAAAAATAATCTACGAAGGTCTTAATTATTTAAGACCTTCTCCTTCATTCTACAATTTAATATAATCCAATAAAAATTCTTGACAAATAAATAATAATTAACTATAATCTTTCACACAAAAACCAGGAGAGAATAATGAAAATATTTGATTTTATTAATAACCATTTCATAAAAAGTGTAAACTCTTCTCTACTCCTCAATTACTCACTCTAATATTTAACAACTAAATATAACAATCACAAAATAACTTTTTATCTTTTTATTAAAAAAAAGATATAATCATACCAATTTATAAAGGTTTACAACATGGATAAAAATAAAGTAATAGTATTTGATACTACTTTAAGAGATGGTGAACAAAGCCCCGGCTGTTCAATGAATACAGATGAAAAAATTAAAGTTGCATTACAATTAGAAAAGTTGGGTGTTGATGTCATTGAAGCTGGTTTTGCAGCTGCATCTCCAGGAGATTTTGATGCGGTTAGTCAAATTGCCAACTTGGTAAAAAACTCAACAATCTGTTCTTTGTCAAGAGCTATTGATAATGATATTAAACAATCAGGATTAGCAGTTCAAAAAGCAGCGAGTGGGAGAATCCATACCTTTATTGCAACATCACCTATTCATATGAAATATAAATTAAAAATGAGTGAAGCTGAAGTAATTAAAAGAGCTGTTCATGCAGTAGAATATGCTAGAACTTTTGTTGATGATGTTGAATTTTCATTAGAAGATGCAGGAAGATCTGAAATTCCTTTTATGAAAGAAGTAATGGATGCTGTAATAGCTGCAGGTGCAAGAACAATTAACTTGCCTGATACTGTAGGATACAGAATGCCAACAGAATTAGCATCAATGGTTAAAGAATTATCTGACTTTGCAGGCGATAGAGCAATTATATCTGTACACAATCACAATGATTTGGGAATGGCAACAGCAAATACTTTGGCGGCTGTTTTAAGTGGTGCCAGACAAATTGAAGTAACAATCAATGGTTTGGGTGAGAGAGCTGGTAATTCTGCCTTAGAAGAAGCGGTAATGGCAATAAAGACTAGAAAAGATGCTTTTGGAGATTTATACACTGGCATTAATACACCTGAGATTTATGCAACATCTAGATTGGTTGCTACCATTACAGGAGTTGAACCACAACAAAACAAGTCTATTGTTGGGAAAAATGCTTTTGCACATGAAAGTGGGATCCATCAAGATGGAATGTTAAAAAACAAAGAGACATATGAAATTATGAGACCTGAGGATGTGGGTGTATATAAACAAAGTACGTTAATTTTAGGAAAACATTCTGGTCGAGCAGCATTTAGAGATTCAATTAAACACTTAGGTTTTGATAATGTTACAGATGAAGAGTTAAATGCAGCATTTGAGCGATTTAAAATCTTAGCAGATAAGAAAAAAGAAATTACTGATGATGATGTTCGAATGTTAATTACAGATGAATCATTAAATACAGCAAAAACATACGAATTAATGGGATTACAAATTTCAGACTGTTCAAATGGAATTCCAACAGCTGCAGTGTCTATTAAATTCCAAGATCAAATCATGAAAGATGCAGCAATTGGTGATGGAACTATGGATGCTATTTTCAAAACTATAGATAGATTAACAGGTTACAATGGCGAGTTAAATGATTATAAAGTAACTGCTGTTAGTGAAGGAAAAGATGCATTGGCAAAAGTAATTTGTAGAGTTTCTTTTGATACTGAAACACCTTCTATGGTTGGACATGGTTTAAGCATTGATACCATGCTTGCAACTGCTAAAGCATACTTAAGTGCTTTAAATTCTTATTTATCACAAAAAGAAAGATTGGCTAAAAACGCGCAACACCAAGTATAAAGTATGGTTAAATGCAAGACTTCTTGCATTTAACCTCAAAAAGGCTAAATAAATATGATGCAGTTTAACTTTTTTCTTAAACTATTACGAGATTCTTTCCGAGATTTAATACCTATTATTCTAGTAATTCTATTTTTCCAATTGGCGATTATTCAGTCAGTGCCCGATAATTGGGTCTCAACAGCTATTGGTATGTTAATTGTGGGTGTTGGACTTGCAATATTTTTGCAAGGTCTGGAAATTGGTATCTTCCCTGTGGGAGAAGGACTTGCCCGTGATTTTGCAAAGTCTGGGTGGACTACTTGGATTTTGATATTTGGATTTCTAATTGGTTTTGGTACCACAGTTGCTGAACCTGCTTTGGCGGTTATTGCTGATAAAGCTGCGAGTATTTCAAGTGGAAGAATTGACGCGACTGTATTACGTATGGTTGTAGCACTCTCAGTAGGATTTGCGATACTTCTAGGTGTATATAGAATTATCAAAGGTCACCCAATCCATTACTACATTATCACGGGATATATTTTAGTAGTAGGTGTGACATTTTTTGCTCCAAATGAAATTATTGGACTTGCCTATGACTTGGGTGGGGTAACGACCTCCACGGTGACTGTACCTTTAGTTGCAGCTTTAGGAATTGGTTTGGCTTCAGCAATAAAAGGAAGAAACCCTGTTATTGATGGTTTTGGTTTGATTGCTTTTGCATCACTTACTCCTATGATTTTTGTACAAATTTATGGAATTGCAGTTTACAATCTGGTTGAAGCAAAAGAGGTGACGGATTTTGTAGTAAAAGCTACCATATCTTCCTCTTCAGATATTACAATTTTTTCAATCTTTGAGGGTTTGGTTAGTGTTGTAAAAGATGTTGCTCCTATTTTAGCTATTATTTTCTTCTTTCAATATGCAGTATTAAAAAAACATATTAAACATCTTAGTACAGTGTTACTTGGATTTGGGCTTGTTATCATAGGTCTGTATGCATTTATCTTAGGTCTTGAAATGGGTCTGTTCTCACTTGGTGAAACAATGGCGTATCAATTAACCAAACAAGACTCACAAATGCTTATTTATACCTTTGGATTTGCTATTGGTTTTTCAACTACTATGGCAGAACCAGCTCTTATGGCAATTGCAAAAAAAGCCAAAGAAATAAGTGATGGTAAAATCAATGACTTTGCACTTCGACTTTTTGTTGCCTTTGGTGTGGCTTTTGGAATTGCTTTAGGTGCTTTTAGAATTGTAGATGGCGGACAGATACATTATTACATCATTGTTGGATATTTACTGGTAATTATTTTAACCTTTTTAGCTCCCAAGTATATTATTCCTATTGCATATGATAGTGGGGGAGTTACCACTTCAACTATAACTGTACCTCTTGTTGCAGCGTTAGGTATTGGATTAGCTACAAATATAGATGGTAGAAATCCTCTTATTGATGGTTTTGGGCTTATTGCTTTTGCTTCACTGTTCCCTATGTTAACCGTAATGATATATGGTGTTTTGACTGAAAAGCTGGGTATAAAATCCGATACGGATATTGAAACTTCCAATATCCTAAAAGAAGCACTAATTGATGCTGAGAATATGGATTTGGCAACGGTGAGTGTTGATGGGTCGGATAGACGACATTCTTTTAAAATGGCTTTTTCTGCTGTGATTATTATTGTTCCCACAAATAAAAAAGTGGATGCCATACAAGCAGCTCACAATGCTGGGGCCAGTGGTGTTACTGTGATGAGAGCTGATGGAATTGGGTTTGGCGAATTAGACAACTATTACCGAGCCAGTTTTGAAGCTGATGACTCTTTGTTATTGTTTTTATTACCAGAGAGAATGGTTAATCCTGTGATTAAAGCTATCATTCATTCCCTTCATATTACTACAAATGGAAAAGGACTTGCTTTTGCATTTCCCTTGTCTCATATGAAAGGTATCAGCTTAAGTAGGAAAGAGATTTTTGAATCAAGACATGAAGAAAAAATCAAAGAGAAAAAACATCAAGAAGAACAAGAGCATATAAAAGATGAAATCAAAGCAGTTATCAAAGATGAAACCACTCACAATGATTAACTCTTTGGATGAATTAAAACAGCAAATTTTAGATAATAAAGCTGTTTTAGTTTATTTTTCCGCACCTAATTGTTCCGTGTGTGAAGTATTAAAACCAAAAATACAAACTACTTTCAATTCCACCTTTCCAAATTTGAAACAAATTTTTATGCAAGAGAATACTTCAAAAGAAATAACATCAAATTATGGTATATTTTCATTTCCCACTATTTTAGTTTTTTTCGAAGGAAAAGAATTTTTTAGAGTTGGACGAAATTTATCAATGACTCAATTTCAAAAAGATATTCAAAGAATTTATAGTCTATTATTTAAGGAAAATGAATAAATAATGTTAGCAAATGAAGCAAATGAACTTTTATTAGATAAATCACAATTATTAACTGTTACGTATTTTAAGTTACAAAAAATGTTCGAAGATAAGTATGGAAAAAATGCTGTTGTACTTATGGAAATTGGAACATTTTTTGAAGTTTACGAAGTCAATAATGAGGAAGTTCAAATTGGTAAAGCAAAAGAAATTGCTGAACTGTTAAATATACAACTTACACGAAAAAATAAATCTATTATTGAAAACTCTCCTGAAAACCCAATTATGGCAGGAGTCCCCTCTATTTCACTCGAAAAACACTTGGCTCGTATTATCAATGAACAAAAATATACCATCGCTATTATTAGACAACGTGGTCTTCCTCCAAAAGTGTCTCGTTATTTGGATACGGTTGTTAGTCCAGGTACAAATTTTGATTTTGTAATAAATCAAGATGAAAATAATATTACTTCTTTAATAGTTGATCAAAATAGAGGAATATATTCTCTTGGTTATAGTGCAATCGATGTTACAACTGGAAAGTGTTACTTTAATGAAGTACATGGTACCAGTGAAGACAAGTCTTATGCCTTGGATGAAGTATTTAATTATATGAATATGCACAAGACCAATGAAGTGGTGATTAGTTTTGCTGATAAAAATATAAATCAAAAAGAAGTTATTGAGTATTTAGAACTTTCCCATAAAACTTTCCATGTTTCAAATTTTAGACCCAAAATCACTTATCAAAATGAATTATTCAAAAATGTTTTTTCAATTGAGTCTTTATTAACAGCCATTGAACATCTTGATATGGAACGAACTCCTTTGTCAAGCGAGAGTCTAGCTGTGTTAATTGATTTTGTAATAGGACATGATGCAAAAATTATTCAAAAGCTTTCCCTTCCTCAAAAACTCGATGTGAGTAAATATGTTTATTTAGGGAATAATGCCCTTGAGCAATTAAATGTTATTGAAACATCACACAATCCAAGTTTGATTAAATTGATGAATAATACATCTACAGCTATGGGTAAACGACTTTTAAAAGAAAGGTTAACCCATCCGGTAAAAGATCCCAAAGAATTACATAGACGATATACATTATCCAAAGAATTATTTGATTATCACGCACCCATCGAAAATGAATTGGCTAATATTTATGATATAGAGCGATTAACCAGACGAATTAAACTGTCACGTTTACATCCTTTTGAATTAAACTATTTACATGATTCTCTTCTTAGCATAAAAGAAGTAGTAACGTTTATGGAAAACTATAAGTTTTTCAAAACCCCTTGTACATCTGCGGATTTGACTATTTTTATTAATGCAATTAATTCAACGTTTGATTTAACCATTAGTGGAAAATATATGTTAAAAGATGTGGAAGCCAACATGGTTAATGATGGTGTAAATTCACAAATTGACGAATTGATGAAAGAAAATCTACTTTTAAAAGAAAAACTGGAAATCTTTAGAACTCATATTTTATCTTTTTTAAATGGTGGAGATGGTAACTTTGTAAGTATCAATAGACTGGATAAGGAAGGTTTTTATATAGGGCTTACAAAAAATAGGTTTAAACTTATTAAAGAAAAACTCATGGACAGTCATTTAATTGTTGATGATGATTTGTATTTGTTCAAAGATTTTAAGATTAAAGAACAAACCAATTCTGTAAAAATTAGTAATAAGTTAATAGATGATATTTCGGATAAATATGTACATAATCTGCGTAAAATAATTGAACTGAACAAACTTGTATTTAAAGAAAAAATCACTGAGTTTGAAAAAAAGTTCTCTACGCTTTTAGATGACCTTGTTTTATTTATAGCTGAAATTGATTTAACAGTATCCAATATAAAAACAGCCAAAAAATACAACTATGTTTGTCCTCAAATAGTTAAAACTGAAGATGATTCAAACTTCTTAGAATTAATCGATGTTAGACACCCAATAATTGAAGCAGAACAAGAACAAGGTATTTATATTCCCAATGATGTGATTTTAGGGAATTTAACTCTGGCTAAAAAAGAGTTTCAAAAAAATGTCATTATTAAAAATTCTAATCCTGTAAATTTTTATGACAATCACATGCATGGCGTACTGTTATATGGAATTAATAGTAGTGGAAAATCTTCTTTAATGAAATCAGTGGGAATTTCAGTGATTTTAGCCCAAGCTGGGTTTTTTGTACCTGCTAAGTCCATGCGATTTACCATATTTGAATCTGTTTTTACACGAATTAGTGGGGCAGATAATATTGCAAAAGGTCTTTCCTCTTTTGCTGTTGAAATGTTGGAGTTAAAAAATATTTTCAATCGTGCAAGTAAACAATCATTGGTTTTAGGAGATGAAATTAGTCACAGTACTGAAACTATGAGTGGGGTAAGTATCGTTGCTAGTGCAATCATGAAACTGTCTAAATTAGAATCAATATTTATGTTTGCAACCCACTTACATCAGTTACCAGAACTTGATGAAATTCAAAGGCTAAAAAATATTATTTGTTTACATCTATCTGTTATGTATGAAGAAAATGAAGACAAGTTAATCTTTGATCGAAAATTACAAATTGGAAGTGGAAGTAGCATGTACGGTTTGGAATTTGCCAAATCTCTTCATATGGATAAAGAATTTTTAAAAGTTGCCAATGATATTAGAAAAAAAATAACAGATGACTATGCTCCAATTGAGCGATTAACAAAAAGAAAAAGCAGTAAGTACAATAAAGATTTAATTGTAAGTACTTGTGTGATTTGCTCACGTCCAGTTGATGATGTACATCATATTCAAGAACAGAGAAAAGCAGATGAACAAGGATTTATTGGACATGTAAACCAAAATCATAAATACAATTTGATTCCTTTATGTAAAGAACATCACAAAATGGTTCATGATGGGAAAATAAATGTGAATGGATTTGTAGCTACGTCTAAGGGATTAGAGTTACACTATTCTATGTTGGATGAAGAAAAGTAAGTAGAGTTAAATGAGAGGGGTTAACCTCTCATCAATTGTTTAAACTGTTTTAAAATCTCTTTTTCATCGTTATGTAGTTTTTCAACTTGAACAGCTTGCTTTTTGATTGATTTTTTTATATTGTCTTCCATATCAGTATTGGGCTCAATATCTAAGGAATTATTAAAATCATGTTTAATGATATTTGGATTAATTGTTTCTTCTAATTCTTGTTCACTTGAATCATTTTCAAAAATTTGAATGGTACTATCTAAATGATGAATTTCAGTCTTTTTCTCTTCAATAATACTTTCTAGTTTAGAAATAAAAGTATTTAACCCATCTTTTTTTTTGTTTAACTCTTTGATTACCATTTTAGCTGCCACAATTTATCCTTTGTATTATAAAACTTTAAAAGCTTCTTCTAAATCTAAAGTACCTTCGTAAAATGCTTTTCCAACAATCACACCTGCTATATTACCATTTTCTTTACAGTTTGTTATATCAGTGATATCTTTAACTCCACCACTTGCTATGGTATCAACACCACTAGCTTGAGCAATTTCTTCAGTAAAGTTAACGTTAACTCCACACAACATTCCATCTTTTGAAATATCTGTACAAATAATTGCTTCAACACCTGCATTTGCGAACTCACGTGCTAAATCAGTAGCTTTCATAGTTGATACTTCAGCCCAACCTTCAACTGCAACCATACCATTCATAGCATCAATTCCAACAGCGATTGGATATTTGGCTGCCATATCTTTAACAAACTGAGGGTCTTTTACTGCAATTGAACCAAGAATAAGTCTGTCAACTCCAAGTTCTAAATACATCTTGATGGTTTTTTCATCTCTGATACCACCGCCAAGTTCGATTTTTAAGTTACAGTTTTCTCTTATTTTTTTGATTTGTTCTAAGTTTGCTGGTTCACCTTTAAATGCACCATTTAAATCAACGATATGTAACCATTTACTTCCAAGTTCTTCAAATCTTTTTGCAACACTCCACGGTTCGTCACTGTAAATTTTTGCACTGTCCATTAAACCTTTGCTAAGTCTTACTGCTTTTCCATCTTTTAAATCAATCGCTGGTAATATATCCATCTATTTTAGTCCTATAAGTTTATAAAATTTTTTAGTATTTTTAAGCCATTTTCATGGGATTTCTCTGGGTGAGGTTGAAAACCGTAAATATTGTTTTTGTGAACAGCACTTACAAATTCATATCCATACTCTGTTTTACCAATCACATTTTTTGGATCAGTTTGCACATGGTATGAATGTACAAAGTACAAGTAAGGATCTTCTAGACCTTCAAATAAGGTATGATCATCTTTGGTTTTGATTACATTCCAACCCACATGGGGTATCTTAGTATCTTCATGCATATTTTCTTTATCAAACTTAACAATATGTCCATCAATAAGTCCTAAACCTGCATGTTCACCAAATTCATTTGAACTTTCAAACAAAAGTTGCATTCCCAGACAAATACCCAACATAGCTTTGCCTGTTTTGGCATACTCTAAGATGGCATCTTTCATCCCTGTTTGAATTAAGTGTTCCATGGCATCACCAAAGGCACCAACACCTGGCAGGATTAACTTATCATATTCATTTAATTTACTAGGATCACTTACTATTTGTGCATCACCGTCTAATAAATGACATGCATTATAAACACTAGCAAGATTTCCCATATTGTAATTAATTATTCCAATCAAATTTATTCCTTAAAACTTGGTTCCCAAGTTTTAAGGGGACCAGTATACAGTATGACTTCTTTTCACAAAATGGCAAAGCCATTTTTAAAGAAGCAAATCCTAAAGAGGACAACGAGTTGTCCTTAGAGTTTAAAAAATAAATTATACTAAAATTTAGCATCACATAAAGTTAAAGCAAAGAGAGTTTGACACTTGTGTTGCAGTAACTTTTTCCTAGCTTCAATAAGTGTTAGACCAGTTGTTACTAAGTCATCTATTAGTATCACTTTAATATCATTTTTTCCAGTATATTTAAATCTTCGAGGATTCTTCTCCCTAAATTCTAAGTTTTTCCCTGCATATTTTATTTTATTGTTAGCTTTTAAAGTTGAGTAGATTGGTGTAATATATGAGGACTTTGTATGTCTTGCTAAAATAGCACTTTGTGAAAACTCATGTCTTGTATGGTCATCTATTGGAATACTTATTATTTGTTCAGGATAGTTAAAAGTAGAAGAAAATTTATCAAAAGAAAGTTTGGCAAGTATATTGAAAACTTTGTCCCCAAAAAATTCATATTTGGTATTGAGTAAATCTTGAAGTTCCTCATAAGAGTAAAAAGAATAGACGAAAAAATCCTCATCTAGTTGTCGTTTATATAGTGTGGGTTGAAGTAGGGTAGTTTGACAAGATTTACAGATAATTTGAAAAGACCATTGCTCACAAGTAATACATCTCATAGTTAAACTTTTTATTTTAGTATATCAACTTGTATGAAGTTTTGGTGTCACAAAATATGTAACACCCATATAAAATCAAGTTAAAAAATTTCTTCTTAACACATCAACAAATTCTTGTTTTGCATGAGTAATATCTAAGTCACCTTTATGAACATCATGTAAAGAGTATGACTCAAGCGGCTGTGCACCACAATATTTAAAAGTTTTGTGGGTAGCTACATTGGCTTCATCTAAATTCATTCCTTCAAAAAAACCATCTTCATTATCAAACTCACTTTGGGGACTATTATAAGTCACTGATAACATATACTTTTTTTGTTTTAATAATCCACCAGTTCCGTATTTTTTTGAAGGGTCGGTACTACTTCTTCCATCATTTACATAAGTAACAGTTCCATAACCATGTGAAAATATTTCATCTATATATTTCTTTGTAAGCCATGGTGCACCCATCCAATAAATTGGAAATTGTAAAAAGATATAGTCAGCCCATGCAAATTTATCTAACTCATCTTGTATAACATAATCACTTTGGGTGATTGTATTTTTGATATTAAAACCATTCTCTTTTAAAAAATCATTTGTTGTACTTACGAATTGTTGTGTTAAATCTCCATTTGCAACACCTTCCCATTTTTGATGACCATTGATAATTAAAACATTTTTCATTTTCTTCCTTTTGAATTTTGATTTGAGAAGTATAGTACTTTGAATCTTATAATATCCTTAGGATACTTATGACTCCTTAGGTATAAATAGTATCCTTGGAATATTTAGAATCCCCATTTAAGGTTACTGTGTTATAATTCAAGTAAAAAGGCAATATATGTATATTGTAAATGATAAAGAATACGTTTGTCCAGTGACTGTTACCACTGAGATATTTAATGACAAATGGAAACTTGATGTAATATGGTATTTATTAGAAGGTGAGAAACGATACACTGAACTCTTTGATATCATCAATAACGTAACAAAAAAAACACTAACAGCCAAATTGCGAGAGCTTGAACAAATTGGAATTATAAATAGAGAAGCTTTTGCAGAAGTCCCCCCACGTGTTATTTACTCTCTGACTCCACTTGGTGCAGAGTTAAGACCCTTGTTGGAAGAAATGTATAAATGGGGACTCACTTATGTTAAAAAACAAGGACGAATCACTGAAGATTAAACTGTAAAATATGTCTCTTTTATAAAAAATAACTTTGTTTTAAACTATAACAAAAATGACATATACAAACAACAGCTTAGTTGAATTAATATAAAGTAACTCAGGTCTTGATATCAATATAAGAGGTACTCATGGATTTTCAACATATTAAAATAGATAAAAAACTAAAAATAGTTATATCACTGGAAGAGAATCTTGCTACTCTTAAAGAAAATTCGTTTGAATCTTTAGAAATCAAAGAACAATTAGAACTGTCAAAAAAAATAAACGATTTATCAAAAGAGTTGAACTTTCAAAGAAAAATCAACTATTATATGAATAAATTAGAAAAAAATATTGATGAATCTTACATAGATGAATCCTATAATATCTTTAACGAACAAGGGACTTTAGAAGCCAGAGCGTATATTAAAAATCAAATTGCTCTTGAATCTGATAATAAAAGTAAAAAGCAAGCAGATATTTTCTTATTTGAAGCAAAAATGACCTTGTCTGAGAGGAATCTAGCAGATACTGAAAATTTGTATGAAAAAGCCATTGAATGTCACAAGAGTGTTGATAATCTTTTTGAAGTAGGGTATTTTTTTCAAAGATATAAGAGCGATTTTGAAAAAGCAATCTTATCTTATGAAGAAGCTTTAGATTTAGCAAAAGAAAATCCAAATAAATACAAACCCAATATTGAAATGATACTTAATAATTTGGCAAATCTTCATGCTAAAGATTCAAATACAAAGTCTCAAGCAGAACAAGAGTATTTCAAGGCGTTAAATCTTGGACAAGAACTGGCTATTACTGATCCCCATACTTATTTAGCAGATGTGGAAATGACACTTACTAATTTAGCATCATTTCACTCCCATGATAGCTCCAAAAGAGTAGAAACTGAAAAAGACTACCAAGAAGCTTTAACTCTAGCTCGACAACTGGCAAAAACAAATGCGCAGAGATATATACCAAAAGTTGAAATTATATTGAATGATTTGGCTACTTTTCACTCCTCTGATAATTCAAAAAGAGATGAAACACAAAAAGAGTATTTAGAAGCTTTAGAAATAGCTCGAAAGCTAGCAGTTACAAATCCTGACAAGTATATTCCAAACGTAGAAATGATATTGAATAATCTTGCCTCTTTTCATTCAAAAGATAACACAAAAAAAATTGAAACAGAAGAGGAATATCAAGAGGCATTAAATTTGGCCAGGGAATTGGCTAAAATTAACCCAGAAGAATATCTACCCAATGTTGAAATGGTACTAAATAATTTGGCTTCATTTCATACCAAAGATAATACAAAAAGAGGCGAGGCACAAGAAGAATATTATGAGGCTTTGGAAATTGCAAGAAAATTGGCAAAAACAGATCCAGATATATACCTTCCTAATGTTGTGATGATACTTAATAATTTAGCAAATCTTCATGCACAAGATAATAATAAAAGAGAAAAAGCACAAAGTGAGTATACAGAAGCATTAGAGATAATAAGAGAATTGGCAAATCAAAACCCTGGTGCTTATTTAGCCAATGTATCAAAAACACTGCATAATATGGCTGCTTTCCATGTGAAAGATAAAACAAAAATACTTGAAACAGAACATGAATATGTGGAAGCATTAAGTATCTCACGAAAACTTGCGAAGTTAAATCCAGAAGTTCATATGCCAAGTGTTGCAATGACACTTAATAATCTTGCTGCTCTTTACACAAAAGATGCTTCAAACATGGATGAAGCAGAAAAACTCTACACTGAAGCACTAAATCTATATCGAGTACTAGCTAGTATCACTCCTAGTGTCTATGGATATCATTGTGCCAATACTTTGGTCATGGGAGTTAGTTATTATGATAGGTCGAAGAATTATTTAGATGAAGCATTAAAGTATCTAGAGCCATATAGTAATAGTCATTTAAACGTAAAACTACTAAAGTATTTAATTAAAGAATTCAAACAAAAACTCTAGTTATTGGAAAAACTTATAATATAGTGCCCCCCATCTTAAAAGTTTTATATTCTAAAATAATAGCACAGAATAAAATTGAATTAAATATTGATGAGTGATTTGAATTTGAATTTTGAAAATAGAGTTTGAGATTTTGCTCAAGTTCAAGGCGAAGAAGAAATTTTAATTAGGAGCTTACAACTGTAAGTGAGTAATTGAAATTTATTATTCAACGCCGAAATTGTATAAAAGATTAATCTATATTTTTAAAACTGCCATGAAAGCTTCTTGTGGAACGTTGACCTTTCCAATTGCTTTCATTCTTTTCTTCCCTGCTTTTTGTTTCTCTAAAAGCTTTCTCTTTCTTGTAATATCTCCACCATAACATTTTGCTGTTACGTTTTTCCCTGTTGATTTTACAGTCTCACGTGCAATGATATTAGAGCCAACTGAAGCTTGAATTGCAACTTCAAATAATTGTCTTGGAATCATTTCTTTTAAGGCTTTGATAAACTCTCTACCTTTTGAAACAGCTTTGTTTTCAGGAACAATGATTGATAATGCATCTACAACATCACCCGCAACTCTGATATCAAGTTTTTGTAAAACTCCAGGTCTAAAACCTATTGGTTCATAGTCAAAAGATGCATAACCTTTTGTTGTTGATTTTAATTTGTCATAAAAATCCATAACAATTTCATTCATAGGAATATCATAATCTAATAGAACTCTCGTTCCTATATAATCCATTTTATTTTGAATTGCTCTTTTGTCATTAAGAAGTTTTATTACATTTCCTAAAAACTCATCAGGTACTAAAATAGTTGCTTTTACATAAGGTTCAAAAATAGTATCAATATGATTTGGCATTGGAAGCTCAGATGGATTTTGAATAGAGAATTTTGTTCCATCTGTTTTAAGAATTTCATATACAACCGTTGGAGCAGTTGCAATTAAATCAAGGTCAAATTCTCGTTCTAACCTTTCTTTGATTACTTCCATGTGAAGCATTCCTAAAAATCCTGTTCTAAAACCACTTCCTAGTGCTGCTGAACTTTCTGGTTCAAAAGAAATTGAACTGTCATTTAGTCTTAGTTTTTCTAAGGCTTCTCTTAGGTCTTCAAATTTGTCTGTCTCAATTGGATAAA
>MAAG01000123.1 GCA_002163065.1 Arcobacter sp. 31_11_sub10_T18 | reverse complement strand
TCTTAGTGGTCCCTTCATCTAATGGTTAGGATTTTGGATTTTCATTCCAACCATAGGGGTTCGAATCCCCTAGGGATCACCATTTAAAACTTAGGTTTTAAATACAGTGACTTCTTTATACTTTATGTATAAGGTATTTTGTAGTGCGGTTGTAGTTTAGTTGGTTAGAACGCCTGCCTGTCACGCAGGAGGTCGCGAGTTCGAGTCTCGTCAACCGCGCCACTACTTATTAAGACATAACAATATATTTTCAGAACGCGGAATAGAGCAGCTCGGTAGCTCGTCGGGCTCATAACCCGAAGGTCACAGGTTCAAATCCTGTTTCCGCAACCAAATATCTCTTCACAAATTTAATTTAATAATCAAACCATTCATTTATATAAGCGTTAAACTTAGTAATCCAATTAAAACCAAACCAATACCAAATATTCCTATACTTGTAGGAATTAGTGCTCCAAACATTATTATTTCAACTAACAAGGTAAATATCACTTCACCTGATTGCGTTGCGTCACTTAATGCTATTTTTGAGGGACTATTTGCTTTTGATCTTGCATATAAAAATAGAGAAGTGGCAGTAATACCTGAAAATATGGCAACTAGAATCATACATACAAATTGATTGTATGAAGGAACTCCTACTTTAAAGAACAAAGACAATAGCAGCCAAAAAGGTAAACTTCCAAGTGAGAGTAAAAAAACTTTAGCAAAAATATTTTTTACAATATCTTTTCTAATTTTTGGTAGTGACTTTCTTCCATTTTGTACTTCCCAAACCAACTGATTTCCTATAGGGTATGCAAAACTTGCAATAATAATTAGGGATACGTTAAAAAGCTGACTTTTAAAGTCATCAATAGTAATGAACGTAAAATTTATTAAAAAAATACCTATAAACATCACTATTATTAAGACCCACGTTGATTTTGAGATATCTTTTCCAAAAAAACTTAAGATAAACAAAGATGCGATAATAGTAAACTGCCAAGTAGTTGCGACCACCCATGCAGGAGAGCTGTCTGCAACATAACAAATCAAAGCATAAAATACTCCAAATCCAATTGATCCAGTAATAGTCCAAAATATAAAATTTTTACAAAACTCAGATATCAATAGTTTAAGGTAATCAAAGCCTTTAAATAAAACAAAACCAAAAGCTAGGAAGAACAACATATAAATATAACGCAATGTTGCAGACCAAAACCAATGTCCTCCATCCATTGCTATGTATCTGTTAATGAGAAAGGTTGAGCTAAAAAATAAGGCTGCCAGTAATCCTATAAATATTATTTTAAAAGTGTTGTTGTTCATGAGAATCTTTTTGAT
>MAAG01000154.1 GCA_002163065.1 Arcobacter sp. 31_11_sub10_T18 | reverse complement strand
GCGAATTTTTCATTGACAGTGAAGTTTTAGATAAACAAACCTTGATTAACAAAATTCAAAAATTGGGTTATGGGGTTGAAGAAGATTTAAAAGCCTTAGAAAAAGCAAAAGAAAAAGCATACAATAAATTACGAAATATTTTTATGATTAGTGCAGCGCTTACACTGCTTATGTTTTATTTTGTGTTTAACCCCCTTGAAGATATGAAAAACAATGAATATATTATGTTTGCATTAGCAAGTATTGTACAGTTTTATGCAGGAGGACGATTTTATTCTTTGGCATATAAAGCTGTGAGTAATAAAAACTATGACATGAATGTATTGGTGGCATTGGGTACGAGTGCTGCATACTTTTACTCGGTATTTGTGGTTCTTTATCCTGAATGGTTTCCTGATCATTTAAGATTTATTTATTTTGATGGGGCTGCGGTTATTATTACTTTTATACTTTTAGGACGATTATTAGAAGAGCGTTCTAAAACAAAAGCAACCAATTTTTTGAAAAAACTTATGGATCTGGCACCTTTAAATGCAAATTTAATCAATGCTGATGGTAGTATTCAAACGGTTTTGGCAAGTTCTTTAAAAGTAGGTGACAAAGTACTTATCAAAGCGGGAGAAAAAGTTTCAACCGATGCTGTGATTACAAAAGGAAATGCCGATATCAATGCTAGTATGATTACGGGTGAGTCCATGCCTATTTATAAAACAATAGGAGATGAAGTTATTGCTGGGACTTTAAACACAACAGGTGTTATTGAAGTGGAAGTATTAAAACAAGCCAATGATACAACTTTATCAAAAATCATTAATTTGCTTAGTACAGCGCAGAGTAAAAAGTTACCTATTAGCCGTTTTGCAGATAGGGTGGCGAATATTTTTGTGCCCGCTGTTATTGTGTTTGCTATTTTGACTTTTTTTGTTTGGTACTTTGTCGTGGGAGACCCTCTTGGTGCTATTCTAGCTTCTATTTCAGTTCTAATTATTTCTTGTCCTTGTGCCTTGGGACTTGCAACTCCAATTGCAATAGTGAGTTCGGTTGGAAAAGGTGCACGTGAAGGAATTTTAGTTAAAAACCCTGAAATTTTGGAAATCATAAAAGATATTAAATATGCTGTATTTGATAAAACTGGAACTTTAACTAAAGGTGAGATTTCTGTTGCACAAGTTTTACACCAAGGAGAGTATCTTGATATTCTTGGAAGTGTTGAGCGTCAAAGTGAACATCCCATTTCAAAAGCCATAGTTTCTTATGTTCAAGATAAAGAACTCTCCGTTGATTTAGAAGTTGAAGATGTGAAAATAATTGCAGGAAAAGGTATCACTGCAATATGCGATA
>MAAG01000087.1 GCA_002163065.1 Arcobacter sp. 31_11_sub10_T18 | reverse complement strand
TATGCAAATTTTACTTAGTCTTTATTACAAATTCTCTAACTCTTTTTATACCTTCTTCAATTGAAGCTAAGTCTGTAGCAAAAGAAAATCTAAAATATCCTTCAGCTCCAAAAGCAAGTCCTGGTACAACTAAAACACCTTGCTCTTCAAGAAGTTGTGAACAAAAAGTCATAGAGTCATTAGATATCCCTGAGATATTTACAAACAAATAAAATGCACCATCTGGTTTAACACAGGAAATTCCCTCAATTGCATTAAATTGTTCAATGGCAATATTTCTTCTGTTTTTAAACTCCTGAGTCATCTCAACTATGTTTTCATCGGCATATCCATCTAAAGCAACAATTGCAGCGTGTTGGGTGATAGAATTAATATTTGAAGTAGATTGACCTTGCAGTTTAATCATGGCTTTTACAAGCTGGGTTTTAGGAGTTGCCATATATCCAAATCTCCATCCAGTCATTGCTACTGCTTTACTTAAGCCATTAATAGTTACTGTTCTCTCAAACATATCAGTAGAAACTTCTGCAGTTGCAGTAAACTTTTGACCATCATAGATGATTTTTTCGTACATTTCATCTGAAAAAACCATGATATCTGTACCTTCAAGAACTTTTCCAATGGCAGTTAATTCTTCTTTTGTATAAACTGCTCCTGTTGGATTTGAAGGTGAGTTCAAAATCAAAACTTTTGTTTTAGAAGTAAGGGCATCTTTAATTTGTTGCGCTGTAACTTTAAAGTTTGAGCTATCGTCACTTGGAATAAATACAGGTATTCCATCAGCATATTTTACAAGCTCTGGATAAGTCACCCAATAAGGTGCTGGAATAATTACTTCATCATCTTTTTGGATTAACAGTTGAAAAAGATTAAACAGTGAATGTTTTGCGCCATTACTAATAACAACATGTTCTAATTTATATTTAAGGTCGTGATCTCGTTTGAGTTTATTGATAATAGCTTGTTTGGTTTCAGTAATTCCTTCTACTGCAGTGTATTTGGTATGCCCATCTTTGATGGCTTTTATTGCTGCTTCTTTAATTACATCTGGTGTATTGAAGTCTGGTTCCCCAAAACTAAAACTAAGTATATCTCTTCCTTGATCTGTAAGCTTTTTACCTAAGGCTGTGATTGCCATAGTTACAGATGGAGATAATTTGTTTATTCTACTTGCTAATTCCATTTATGCTAATCCTTTATTTTAATAATATAATCATATTCCAGATAATTCTAATTAATAAACATAGAGAAAAGTTTTATTCCTCTAAAGTTTGTTAATATTTCAATCCAGCTTTTATTTCCATTTTT
>MAAG01000127.1 GCA_002163065.1 Arcobacter sp. 31_11_sub10_T18 | reverse complement strand
GGAAGTTTCCATTTTTATCTACGCCAATATATAACATATCAAACCCACCAGAATCAGAACCTAGTTTGAGCTTTTTTTCAAGATCAATATTGTTTATATTAAATTCTTTGTCAGTAGGCATTACATCTCTAACTGCTTTAACAATATCTATTTTAGATTTTAAATAACTATTAATGAACTTTGAGGTTTCTCTTGCTAAGTTTAAACTACTTTGTTTTACAAGTTGATCTTGTGCAGAATAACTACTTTGAGCATTATAAAAACCTAAAATAACAAATGATATAAATATACTTATAAATAGAAGCATTAACAGTTTTGCTTTAATACTGTTTATTTTCATAATTTATCCTTTGTAAAATAAATGTGTATGAATTAATTTAACCCAATAGGTTCATTGTATGTGAAGATGTTAGTGATTTTAAAAAAATTTTGACTTGGTTATTTCTTAATATTTTAAGTAGATTTATTATGAGAGTGAAATTTTAGGCATAAAAAAAGGTTGAAAAGATAAACCTTTCAACCTTTTAATATAAAGCTATAAATTAATTATAGACTACCCTAAAAATGGGTTAGCATATAATGCAATCATAGCGATTACAAGTGCATAAATAACTTGTGCTTCGATCATTGCTAATGCGATGAACATTGTAGTCATTAGTTTTCCACCAAGACCAGGGTTTCTTGCAGTACCAGCAATAGTTGCAGCAGCAGTGTTACCCATACCAATAGCTCCACCAAGTGCAGCAGTACCAAGACCTAAACCAGCAGCAAGTACTGAGTAAGCTTTTAATGTTTCGTTAGCAACTTGACCTTCTGCAGCGAATGCAGATGCAGCTAATGCTAACATAAGAAATAAAACTTTTTTCATTTTCGAATTCTCCTATAAAAATTTGTATTCAAAGTATGTTCGGCTAGCGTAAATATACAAATGTATACCAATGACAATATAAATACCATCATTTTCCTACTTGATACTCTGATTCGATGAGAGTATACAAAAAAAAGATTTAAAAAAAGGTTAGATTGGCTTATATATATAAGTTTAATAAAAAATTTCTATATTTTGGAAAAAAGTAACACAAAATCTCTAATAATTATTAAAGAAATAAGAATAAATATAATTAAGTTGATTTTTTTATTCTAAAGTTAATTTACTATTATGTATAATGATTCCTATTTTTATTTTAAGGATAATTTATGAAAAAACTCTTTTGGGTATTAACTCTGTTTATTGTATTAAACATTACAACTGCATATTTCTTTTTATTTACTGCAACGGGAAATGGATTTGTAGCAGATATGGCTGAAACAAATTTAAATAAAAAAAGTTTGGCAGAATTTAAAATCAATGAATTTGTTTTAACGACAGATTCAATTAATTTAAAAGTTACTATTGACTCAAATTCTATTATTGAGGTTGTTGGCGCAATTGGTATTTTTCCTATGAGTGCAGATTTAAAATATAATCTTGATATTGAAGATTTATCAAAGTTACAAAAATTTACAAAAGACAAATTAAATGGTCCTTTAAAAGTAAGTGGTACGGTTAAAGGCGACAAAACTTTAATGATTGTTGATGGTATTTCAGATATTTTTGGAAGTAACACAACTTATAGTGTTAGACTAAGTGATTTTGAACCTGAAACAATTAGCTATTTAATCAAAGGTGCTAAAATAGACAAACTTCTTTATACTGTCAACCAACCTATTTACGCAAAAGGTCTTGTTGATATCCAAGGAGATATAACTGGTGCAAAACCAGAAAATTTAGCAGGGAAAATCACTACTAAAATTTATAATGGTAGTGTGAATACTTTGGTGGTAAATGAAAAACATGCAACAAAATTAAAACAAGCTTTAAATTTTAAGGGAGATATTATTACAGACTTGAAACCCTATCAATTGGTTTCAAATGCAAAAATATATACTTCTATGGCAAATGTATTTGTAGATAAAGCAATTGTTAACATTAAAGACAACTCAATTAACTCTGATTATAAAGTGGCTATTGCTGATTTACAAAAACTATACGATGTTACGCAGACAAAAATGAAGGGTACTATTGAACTTGATGGAACTATATTAAAAAACAAAGACTTAACTGTAACTGGAACTTCTGATATCTTTAATGGAAAGCTTGATTTTAAACTGTTTAATGATGACTTTACAGCAAATGTAAATAATATCAAAGTAAAATCATTAACAGATATGTTGTATTATCCAGAAGTATTCAACTCAAATGCCAACGCTAAGGTTACGTATAATTTAGTAAGTGCAGAAGGTATTGTTGATGCAAATTTAATCAATGGACATTTCCTACCTAATAAATTTTCAGGAATATTAAATCAATTTGCAAAATTTGATTTAACCAAAGAAGTGTATGAAAGTGTGGATTTAGATAGTAAGATTAATAAAAACATAATCAAATCTACGGTTAAAATGAAAAGTAAGTTGACTGAAATTACTGTCCCAAGTAGTTCCCTTGATACTACAAAAAGAACAATTGATGCTATTATTGAAGCAAAAATAAAAGCTATTGAAGTGGGTGCTGTTGTAAGTGGTAGTTTGGATAACCCGTCAGTTAAAGTAGATACCTCTAAATTACTTAAAGGTGCAGCAATTGAGAGTATTAAAAGTAAAATAATGGATAAAACTGGTAGTGGTTCAACTAAAGATATTGTTAAAAGTCTAAAAGGTTTATTTAACTAAACTTAATATAAAACAATAATAAACGACTGCTATGAAATAGGATGATTTATGAAAAAGATTTTTATAATTTTAACCTCCCTAATAGGAGTCAGTATTGGTAGTTTGTATATAGTTTTATTTACTTCTTTTGGTAACTCTCTTAGCTCTTCATACATTGAAGATTATTTAAACGATAAAGGAATTGTTGCCTTTAAGTTAGAAAAATTCAAACTTACTTTTGACAAAGTAAGTTTGAAAGCTACTATAGATAAAAACTCTCAAATATCACTCTCTGGAAATTATGATATTTTTTCCCAGAATATTGATTTAAAATATCTCGTTGACATTAAAGATTTGAGCAAATTGGAAAAGTTTACCCAACAAAAACTGCTGGGTTCTTTGGCTTTAGTGGGCTCAGTTAAAGGTGATGAATCAGAGTTATTTGTTAAGGGAAAATCAAATATATTTGACAGTCAAGCTTTTTATGATATGCAAGTGAATAACTTAAAACCGAAATACATTAATATTAACATCCAAGATGCAAAAATTGAACAAATCCTTACTCTTTCTAATCAAAAAAGTTATGCCACAGGAATAGTTGATATCAATGTGAATATTAAAGATACCAATGTCAAAAGTTTAAATGGAATAGTAAGCTTAGATGTAAAACAAGCACACCTAAATAATAAGCTACTTAACACAGAATTTACGCAAGACCTTAAACGTCCCATTACTATTAGCGGACAAATAAATTCAAAACTCATACCCAATCAAGTTATTTCAAAAGTTAATATCACTTCTAGTCTTGCAAAGTTAAATATTGAAAAAAATATTATTAACATACGTGAAAAAACTATCAACAGCGACTATGAATTACTTGTGAATAAATTTAGTGATTTGTCTGATTTTATTCAAACCAAATCAGACAAAGGATTTTCGCTAAATGGGAGCATTCAAGGAGATGAGCGAAACTTAAGTATAAAAGGTTCTACTAATATATTTCAAGGAAATAGCACTTATGATGTTGTGTTTCAGGACAATAAGTTAAAAGAAGCACTTTTGGATTTAAAAGCTATTGAAGTAGAAGAGTTTTTGGCACTTGCCCAACAGCCTCTATATTTGAAAGGTAAAACCAATATTAATGCAAGAATAAAAAATGCAAAAATTGGTTTTTTAGATGGAAATATAAAAATACAGACCAAAAACGCAAACTTAAATAAAAATGTCATTAATAAACAATACGATTTAAATTTAAAAAAAGATATTAACCTGAATTTAGATTTAAATAGCGTTTTGAATAAAAATACTATAAACTCATCTGTTAAATTAAAAAGCAGTTTACTAAGTATGAATATCTCTTCTTTAAAGCTTAATTTAAAGAATGAAAATATTCACTCTGATTTTAAATTAGAAGTGCAAAATTTACGCAAGCTAGAGTCTCTGATTGGCACAAAATTAAACGGTTCCTTTAATATAAATGGAAAAATAAGCGGAGATAAAAAGAAGGTGACTATAGTGGGAAAATCTAATATTTTTGACTCACAGCCTAATTTTGATTTAACATTAGTAGATTTAAAACCAAAGACATTAAAGTTTAATGTAAAAAAAGCAAAACTACAAAAGGTTTTATATACTTTAAACCAAGAAAATTATGCAAAAGGGCTTATCAATATAGATGCGAATATTTTAGACTTAAATACTGAGTCTTTGGATGGCATTGTAAAAACCAATATTACACAAGGAAAGTTAAATAATAAAACAGTCAATAAACTGTTTGAGTTACAACTTAAAAAAGAAGTACTCTTTCAAAGTAAAAGCCATAGTGCATTAAAAGCTAATGATATCATTTCAAATATCGCAGTAAATAGTAATCTTGCCAATTTTAAAAGTGATAAAAGTATCCTCAATATAAAATCTTTAAGTATGTTGAGTGATTATGAACTGGATGTTAAAGATTTGGGTAGTTTATATGATTTGACAAAAACAAAATTAAGAGGCTCTTTTAAGTTAAATGGAAATATCAAAAAAGATCAAAACCTAAAGGTCACTGGGAAATCAAACGTTCTTAAAGGTACATTGGATTTTAATTTATACAATGACAAGCTAAGTGCTACTATAAAGAGTATTAAAACTAAAGATTTATTATATATGTTATATTATCCTATCGTGTTTGACTCTTCTGCTCAAAGCACATTAAACTATAATTTGAAATCCCAAAAGGGTACTGTAAATACTATTTTAGAAAATGGTAAAATACTTGAGAATAAATATACCTCTACCATTAAAAGTATCACTAACTTTGATTTAACACGAGAAGCTTATACTAAATCGGTTTTAAAAAGTAACATTAACAAAAAAGTGATTACTTCAACTTTGGACATGGATAGCAAAAATACTGAAATTGATGTGCCAAATAGTATTGTCAATTTAAATAAAAGAACAATTACTGCTTTGGTTCAAACAAGATTAGATGATATTGAATTTGACACAAAAATATCTGGGAATCTTGATAAACCAAAAGTGAAAATTCAAACAGACAAACTTATCAAATCAACTGTTAAAACAAAGGTTTATAAAGAGATTGAAAAAAAGATTTTAAAGAAAACGGGGAGTGACGCGGTGAAAAGTTTACTAAAGGGCTTTTTCCAATAAAGCCCCTTATCTTGATTTATGTTTTAGGGAATAAACTTTTTAATCTCAAAATACCTTTTTTAATATCTTTTTTACTGGAATTGGTAAAATTAAATCGAATATAACTTTGTTTTGTTTTATCTTGTAAAAATACACTTCCTGGAACAAAAAGAACTTTTTTCTTAACAGCGCGTTTTAATAACTCTTCACTATTAGAGTTGTCTTTGAGTTTCACCCATAAAAACATTCCCCCTTTGGGCTTTTCAACCTCAAAATAAGATCCCAGTTCTGTTTTCAAAGTTTTATAAAAAAGATTTCCTTTTTTTTCATAGTTGATTTTTAACATCTTAATATGTTCAAAAATGTCAAAACGTTTTAAGTACTCGTATAAAATGTACTGGGAGAAAAGATTGGTATGCAAATCCTTGTATTGTTTGGCAATATTGATTTTTGTCATAATTTCTTCATCCGCCATAATATAACCAAGTCTTAATGAAGGCACCAATATTTTTGAAAAGGAGCCTAAGTAAATAGTGTTTTTAGGAGCATAATCAAATATCTTTTTGTATTGTTTCCCTTTAAAATCTAAAAATCCATAGGGATCATCTTCTATGATAATTAGATTATATTTTATAGCTAGAACTGAAAGCTTTTTTCTTTTTTGATTGGAATAAGAAATAGAACTTGGATTTTGAAAGTTGGGAATAACATATAAAAATTTGTAAGTATTTTTCTTTAATTTTTTTTCCAAATCTTTCAAGTCTAAACCATCTTTTTCTAATTTTACTGTGTGACATTTGGCTGCATAGGATTTAAATAAACCTATGGCACCAAGATAACTTGGTTCTTCCACCAATATTTTATCTTTTGGATTAAGAAAAACTGAGCAAATCAAGTCTAGGGCTTGTTGACTGCCATTACTTATTAATAATTGTTCTTTAAATTTAAATTGTTTTTTTATAAGGTCAATTAGTTTTGGTAATCCCATGGTTGTAGAGTATTGTAGTAAATCGGAAGGAAGGTTTTCACTGTATGTTTCAAAGATTTGTTTTAATTCTTTTTTTGGAAATAGTTCTTCATCTGGCAAACCTCCTGCAAAAGAAATAAAATCTTTTTGATTTGCTA
>MAAG01000144.1 GCA_002163065.1 Arcobacter sp. 31_11_sub10_T18 | reverse complement strand
TTGGGATTTACAAATTTAAATGAAACGGTTACCCCTGTACAGAACTTCAAAATGCTAATGAAAGATAGAGGAGAGTTGGTACCCATGGGAGAACTAGCAGTTCCTGAAACTTTAAAAAAAGCAGGTATTAATGCAAGACTCATTAAAAGAACAAATGTTAAATTGTACGAAGTCCAGCTGTATATAGCCTTTTCCAAGGATATCTCTGATAGAGAAATCAAAAAATGGCAAGAGTCATTGGATTTTATTAAAAGTTCAGGAGAGTACGAAAAAATTCTACGAAAATACCTTATAGAGTAAAAAACCATTCTTTTTTCTAAATTAAATACTTCCAATATCTAGACTTAATTAAATGAATAAAATTTCTAAAAAAACTCTAAAGTACATAAATACGGAGATTGTTAAAGAAATATAGCTAAATATATCAAATTAATAATCATTATTATTCTTATAATAAGTTACCATTAAGAATCTTTATGTTAAATTTCCACAATAATAATCAATATCAATATGATAATTCAAAAAGGAAAGAAATGAAAAAGACAAAATTAATCGTAGCAAGTATGAGTATCGCTGCAGCACTAGTATTCGCAGGATGCGCTAAAGACAACATGGCAATGGGTGAAATGAAGAATACAACTTTATTGAGTACTTATTCAAGTATAGCAACTAAAAATTATGCTGATGCATTAAGTGATGCTATTGCATTAAGATTCCAAATTGATGCATTTGCAACAAATCCAACAGCTGAGAATTTAGAGCTGGCTAAAAAAGCTTGGTTACAATCAAGAGAATCTTATGGACAAACTGAAATTTTTAGACTTTCAAATGGACCAATTGATGCTGAAGAAGGTTGGGTTGCAGAAACTTATGGTTCTTTAGAAGGACAATTAAATGCTTGGCCACTTGATGAAAACATGATTGACTATACTGTTGATGCAAATGGAAAAAGAACTTCTGGAAACATCATTGATACTAAAGGTACTTTTAACCCAGGTGGTGAAGGATCTGAGTCTGTAAATATTAAAAAAATTACAGTTAACGCAATTACTGCATTAAATGAAAATGGTGGAGATTCTAATGTTGCAACTGGTTACCATGCTGTTGAGTTTATGTTATGGGGACAAGATCAAGATTACTCTAACTTCATTAAAAATGGCGTAACTAATGGTGATTTAAAAGCTGGAAATAGACCTTTAACTGACTTTACAACTGATAAAGGTGCTTCTAGAAGATTGGCATTTTTAAAAGCTGCATCTGAAAAAATTGTTGGAGATTTAGATACAGTTAACTCTGCTTGGTCAAATGACGCATTATATGCAAAAGCATTAAATGGTCAATTGTCTGGTGATAACGCTGGT
>MAAG01000102.1 GCA_002163065.1 Arcobacter sp. 31_11_sub10_T18 | reverse complement strand
TAATGAAGCTTTGCATATTTTAAGAGGTTTAAAACAAAGATTAGAAACACATCACAATATTATTATCAATGATTCAGCTTTGGTGGCAGCTTGTAAGTTAAGTAATAGGTATATTACAGATCGATTCTTACCAGATAAAGCCATTGATTTAATTGATGAAGCATCAGCTGAACTTAAAATGCAAATTGAGAGTGAACCTGCAATATTATCAACTGTCAAAAGAGAAATAACAACTTTAAATGTTGAAAAAGAAGCTCTATTGATGGAGCAAAATAAAAAGAATGAACAAAGAGTTACTGATATTGTTAAAGAACTAGCAAACCTTGATGAGAAAAAAAGAAGTTTAGAAACCCAATTTATCAATGAAAAAGAAACTTTTGATGCGACTAGTTTGCTTAAATCTAGAATAGATGAGTTGAAAAATAAAGCAGCAATTGCTAAAAGACATTCTAAGTTTGAAGAGGCTGCTAAAATTGAATATGGTGAAATACCAGAACTAGAAGAAGAAATTACTGAGAATGAAAACAAATGGGCAAAAATGCAAGCTGCTGGTTCTTTATTGCGAAATAGTGTGGATGAAGACTCAATTGCTCAAATTGTCAGTTTGTGGACGGGAATTCCAGTGAATAAAATGTTAAGTTCTGAGAAGCAAAGAGTATTACAAATTGAGTCTGTCTTAAAACAAGAAGTTATTGGGCAAGATGAGGCTCTAAAGGTGATTTCAAGAGCCATTAAAAGAAATAAAGCTGGGCTTAGTGAAATAAACCGACCTATTGGCTCTTTTATGTTTTTAGGACCAACAGGAGTTGGTAAAACGCAATGTGCAAAAACCTTAGCAAAATTTTTATTTGATAATGAGAAATCTTTGCTTCGTTTTGATATGAGTGAGTACATGGAAAAAACATCAGTCTCAAGACTAATAGGAGCAGCTCCTGGATATGTTGGATATGAGGAAGGTGGTCAACTAACTGAAAAAGTTAGAAGAAAACCTTACAGTGTTTTATTATTTGATGAAATCGAGAAAGCGCATCCTGATGTATTTAATGTTTTGTTACAAGTATTAGATGATGGAAGACTCACTGATAATAAAGGTGTGACTGTTGATTTTAAAAATACTATTATTATATTAACTTCTAATATTGGTAGTGCACAAATTATTGAAATTGACAAAAAAGAAGAGCGGCGAGCGGCTGTTCTAAATGAACTAAAAACAAATTTTAAACCGGAATTTTTAAACCGTTTAGATGATATAGTTATTTTTGAACAACTAGGACTAAATGAAATCACCAATATTGTTGATATAATGTTTAATGAGATAAAAGAAAAACTCACCGCCAGAGATATTTCAATTGCCTTGACCCAATCAGCTAAGTTTCATATAGCTAATGTTGGTTTTGATCCAGTATTTGGCGCGAGACCACTCAAAAGGGCATTATTTGAAATAGTTGAAGATAAATTAGCTGATTTAATACTAGAAGATAAAATTGTTGAAGGGGATCATATTGAGTTTGATATGATAAATGAACAAGTAATTGTAAAAATCAATTAAGAATTGATTGTTCTAAAGTTAACTTAAGTTAAATTTAAATATAATCCGCAACTTAATTTGTAAAAAAGGAAACACCAAAATGAAAAGAACTTACCAACCGCATAATACACCACGAAAAAGAACTCATGGTTTTAGACTAAGAATGAAAACTAAAAATGGTAGAAAAGTTATTTCTGCTCGAAGAGCAAAAGGTAGAAAAAGATTAGCTGTTTAAACAAACAGTTTAGACTAAATAGCTCAAGAGATTTCAATCGAATATACAAAAGCGGCAAAAAGTGGCACACGCCTTCCTTTGTCGCTTTTTTTAAGCCTGATGAAAAGTTAAATATAGCCTTTGTTACTTCAAAAAAAGTAGGAAATGCAGTTGTACGAAACAAGGCGAGACGTAGAATGAGAGCTATTTTTTTATCTTATGAAAATAAAATAATGTCTGGAAAATATATTTTTGTTGTAAAAGACAAAATAATTGACAGAGGCTTTGATGAGTTAAAAAGAGATTTTAACTTTGCTTTCAAACGACTAGAACTTCTCAAATAAAATCACAATGAAATTGCTAACTTCTAAGATAATAAAATTTTATCAGAAGTATTTATCTCTATTCTCACATGGAAGTTGTAGATATTACCCCACATGTTCAGAATATTGCCTATGGCAACTTGAAAATAATACATTTTTTAAGGCTATTTACTTTACAATAGCACGCGTATTAAAATGTAACCAGCTTTTCAGAGGTGGAATTGATTACCCTGTAATCAAATGCAAAAATACGAATATTATTTTTAAAAAAATTGCGGTTAAATACTGGCAAGTTCCAAGTAAAAATAATACATGTTATATAATTAAAAATCGGGAGTGGAATAACAAGAATGAACAATCCAAATAATAGTAATCCAGGTATGCAAAAAAGAATGTTAATAATGACAGTAATTGTCTTTGCATCTTTTTTCGCTTATGAGTACTTTGTACTAGGTCCTCAAAATGCAAAAAAATTAGAAGAACAAAAAATTATGCAAGCACAGCAACAACAAGTTGCACCGAAAAATGCTACACCAAATGTAGCTAACAGCGCACCAGCTGTTGGAAATACACCACAAGTTAGTTCTATGGCTGTACCTTCAAATAATAGTTTAGCGCCTAAGAGTATAGCAACAACAATTAAAACAGCTAAAAATATTATTGAAATTGATACGCTTGGTAGAGTTGCACAAGTTACACTAATTGAAGAACAATACACAGATGAAGATGGTAAACAAATCAAACTATTTGATGTTGCACAACTTCGTCCTTTAGAAGTACGATTTTCAAATAGAAGTATCAATGATGAAGCATTCAAAGTACAAGTTACAGCAAGTGCAGCTAACATTGATGCTACAAAACAATCTCAAAAATTGGTATTAACTCAAAAATTATCTGAAACGGTTTTAACAAAAACCTTAACGATTTATCCTGATGGTCATTATGATGTTGATATTGAAACTACTAATTCAAAGAACTTTTTTGTAACAGCAGGATTTAGACCAAATGTTTTGGTTGATATGTATGCTGATCATGGAGTGCTTGTTAAATTAAATGATGGTACGACTGAGCTTACTTCTGATGAAGATTTAGATAAAACACAAACATATAATAATCTAACATTTGCTTCTGCATTTGACAGATACTATGCAACGGTTTTATATAGTTTTACAAAACCTTTAACTGTATCGTTGATGCCAGATAATGACTCAAATCCACAGATTTTTGTTCATGGTAATGACTACATTCACTTAAGTGGATATATGGGACCAAAAGAATTTGAAAGCCTAAGTGCCTTAAATCCTGAACTTGAATCTGTGATTGAATATGGATTTTTTACATTTATTGCAAAACCTATGTTTACTTTTTTGAATTTCTTACATGGTTATATTGGTAACTGGGGTTGGACGATTGTTGTTTTAACGTTAATTATTAAACTTGCTTTATATCCATTATCTTACAAAGGTATGGTTTCTATGCAAAAGCTGAAAGATCTTTCACCTAAAGTTAAAGAGATTCAAGCTAAATATAAAAATGACAAACAAAAAGCTTCAATGCATATGATGGAATTGTATAAAAAACATGGTGCTAATCCAATGGGTGGTTGTCTACCTATCGTTTTACAAATTCCTGTCTTTTTCGCTATCTATCGAGTTCTTTTAAATTCAATTGAGTTAAAAGGTGCTGAATGGATTTTTTGGATTAATGACCTTGCTTTAATGGATCCATATTTTGTATTACCTGTATTAATGGGTGCAACAATGTACTTACAGCAAAAAATTACACCTAATACAATGCAAGATGAAATGCAAAAGAAAATATTCCAATTTTTACCAGTAATATTTACATTCTTCTTCTTGTGGTTCCCTGCAGGATTAACATTGTACTGGTTCATAAATAATGTATTTACTGTTTCACAACAATACTACATTAATAGATTATTTGATAAAAGAAGAGAAGAAAAGAACGTTTTAGCAAAATAATTTTAGATCTAATTACAAGGGAATAAATTATGAAACAATTTGAAGCAAAAAGTTTAGAAGAAGTATATGAATTAGCATCAAATGAATTTAATTGTTCAATTACTCAATTGGAAATTGATATTATTCAACAACCAAGTAATGGTTTTTTAGGTTTTGGAAAGAAAAATGCTATTGTCACATGTGAGTTAAAACAGCATGTGAACAATAGGGTTAAACCTAAAAACAATAAATTTAGAAAAAACAATATTAAAATAGAAGATGTTTCTAAAAAAATTGCTGATTCTAATGAAAAAGATAATAGAAAAAATACACATTATGAAGAAAATAGAAACGCAGTTAAACCTAATAATCAAAATAATAATTTAAAAGATGGTCCAAAAGTTGAAGGTAAAGAAAAAATCTTTAACAACTTTTACAATGAAGATAATAAACAAAGTGATTTAGATGATTCTCAAATCATTGTACGAAAAGATAAAAACGAAATAGTAAACGAAGTTAAACTTCAAATTAATGATCTATTTAGTGATACTTGTTTTTCACTTGAAGAGATCAAAGTGGATTTTTATGATGAAGAAACACTTTATATTGAGTTCTCAGGTGCCGATAGTGCTTTACTTATTGGTAAAGAGGGATATCGATATAAAGCTTTATCTTATATCTTATTTAACTGGATTAATGAAACTTACAACTTAATGCTAAGACTTGAAGTGGCTGAGTTTCTTAAAAATCAAGAAATTGCAATACATGCGTATCTAGAGCCAGTAATTGAAAATATAAAAGAAAGAGGAAGTTATAAAACCAAACCTCTTGATGGAATTTTGGTTCATATTGCTTTAAAAAGACTAAGAAGTGAATTTCCAGATAAATATGTTGCAGTTAAAACCAACCAAAAAGGTGACAAATATGTTCTTGTCAACGAATACAGAAGTAGCAAAGATAACCAAGCTAGAAAACAATAAGTTGGTCTAACTTGAGTGAAGATACTATTGTTGCAATTGCAACAGCAAATGGGATTGGCTCAATCTCCATTATTAGAGTTAGCGGTAAAGATGCTTTACCCATAGCTCTAAAAATTTCCCATAAAGATAATTTTGTTCCTCGATATGCTACTTTATCTCAGTTGTTTAATGGCTCTGATGAGTTAATAGATGAAGCGTTAGTTGTTTATTTCAAAAACCCGTTTTCTTTCACAGGTGAAGATATAATAGAGTTTCAGTGTCATGGTGGAGTTGCAGTTGCAAATATCATTATGCAAGAAATTATTAACTATGGTGCCAGAATAGCAAACCCTGGAGAATTTTCAAAACGTGCTTTTTTAAATGGTAAAATTGATCTCTCAAAAGCTGAAGCAATCTCAAAATTAATTGAAGCCAGAAGTGAAGATGCAGTTAAGTTACTTGCTCGACAATTAAAAGGTGAACTATCAAGCTTTGTTGAAGATATTAGAAAAGACTTACTGTTTATGTTGGCTTATACTGAAGTGAGTATTGATTATGCAGAAGAAGATTTACCCACAGATATTTTTGATCAAATACAAAAAAAACTAGATAGTATAACCATTAAGCTTGATAATACTTTGGATGCCAGTAAAAGACGTGAGGGATTGATTGAAGGCTTTAAAGTGGCCATCATTGGAAAACCCAATGTTGGTAAATCCTCTTTATTAAATAAACTTTTAAATTTTGATCGAGCTATTATTTCTGATATAGCAGGTACGACGCGAGATACCATCGAAGAGTCAGTGAAAATTGGTACTCATATTATTAAAATCGTTGATACTGCTGGTATACGTGATGCTTCAGATGAAATAGAAAAAATTGGTATTGAAAAATCACTGGCAGCCGTAGAGGAATCAGATATTGTTATTGCCTTATTTGATAACTCACAAAAGAAAAGTCATGAAGACAATAAAATCTTAGATATTATGAATGCTACTGATAAAGAAAAAATTGTTATTTTAAATAAGTCAGATTTAGATAATACATTTGATACAAGCGTACTTAGTGATTTTATACACCTGAGTACAAAAGAAGATATTAATCCACTTATTAAAAAACTTGAAGATTTATTGGATAATAATTCTCACAGTGATGAGATGACACTTATCTCTAAACGGCAAGTAGATAGTGTTTCTCAAACTCTATTTCACATAGGGGAGTCACGTCAGCCAATTCAAACAGGTGAATTGGAGTTTTTTGCACATCATATCAATGAAGCCATTGAAAATATAAGTAACATTACACGACCATATGAGCACACTCAGATGTTAGATGTGATGTTTGGAGAGTTCTGTCTCGGTAAATAAAAAAATTGACGTAGAGGTGTATCTTTTTGCACACTTCTACGTTGCTGGGTTTATTTTATAAACTCACTTGCTAGATGTAAGCTCCTTTCCAAAATTAACCCTTCGCCTTGAACTGCACTAAAAATATACATCTCTACATCGATTTTATTTGATTGATCTTTTTCTTAAATATAATAATTTTCATATGATTCGTATTTTAGGTGATTTATCTCTTTTTCTAAATAATTCTTAGCTATAATAATTCACTTAATTTAAAAGGTGATTTATGGGAATATTAACGAAGATAACACTTGGACTAGTAGTTATTGTTGGTGGTGCAGCTATTGCAGTTCCAACTATTTATAAAACAAAAATAAATGATGTAATAGTAGAAAATCAAAGCAAACTTGAGCGTGAAGGAATGCTTGTTAGTTTGAAAACAGATAATGATGACTTCTTTCATGTTAAAAGAGAATATAGAGTTACT
>MAAG01000162.1 GCA_002163065.1 Arcobacter sp. 31_11_sub10_T18 | reverse complement strand
TTCCTTACTTTTTTTATCCGTAAAAAAAGTAACAAAAAAAGCTCTCCAGCACAAGTGTTGAAGGTCTGCGACTCCCTAAGTTTATCTGCTCTGAAAGCTTGATTTTATAACTCACTAAAACATGCTCCCAGCATGTTTCTTTACGCTCAAACAGAAAAAATCGGGTTACGCTTTAAGAGCAGAAAAACTTAGCTTCAACAAAGGCTGGAACAAAGAGCCCACAGGCATCTACCTGCCTTATTAGATACATCCAACTATGAAACCAAAACTAATCCAATCTAAAGCTATAAGCTTCGTAATTCCATGCTCTTCAGGTCTGCTTTTGAGAATGCCAGAACTTTATAAAATTTTTCGGGAAAGATGTTCAACTGTTTGAATAGAAAAAGAGTACTAAATGTACTCTTTTGGAATGAGTTTTGAACATCAGAAAATATTTTCTAAAGTTCTGGGAAGCTGCAAGCCATTCGCATCTCGCAGACGAGTTTTTTTGTTTCATTTTTTTGCGGTCAAAAAAAGAAAGGAAGTCATAGGGAAGTTTTTTACTAAAGTAATATTAACGTTGTCAGAACATTTTGGATATCTAAATATTTATCTTCTTTCTCTTTCGTTATCCCATTTATCACCAATTAAAAATGGAAAATCGTAAAACATACCATTCCGTATTTTTCTGATATCATATTCTAATTTTTGTAATTCTTTTGTATATAAATCAACTTTTACAAATTCTTTATCTACCTTATTTATTGTAATTAAAAATCCAAAAGCATATTCTTTTAAAAAATCTCTTTCATCATTATTAATCATATTTCTTGAATAAGCAATATGAATTAAAGATATAGATTCTTCAAATAGTAACAATGTCTCATCATAACTGCCTAATTGAAAAGCGGCATAACCTTTATATAAACTATACCTAAAAAAACCAATCTCTATTACATCTTGACTTATGTTATTTATTTCAAAGTAAGCATCAAGATAGGCTTCTTTTTTCATAAATTTATCATATTTAAATATATAAATAAGACTCCAAAACATTTTTAATTTAGTAGTAAATTTTATTTTTTCAAGCACAGTAATTAATCCTTCTATATTTAGATATCAAAATGAACATCAAACTTCCTTAATTAAAACCTCATCTTTACGCAAATAAAGAACATACCCAAACACATCCTTATTTTTGGATATCTCCCTAATAGCTTCTTTATAATAAGCTACTTGTGCTACATGTTCATTATGTTGATCTATAGTAGTTTTGTAATCAAAAATCAAATACTTATCTTCT
>MAAG01000103.1:531-10691 GCA_002163065.1 Arcobacter sp. 31_11_sub10_T18 | reverse complement strand
AAGAACCAATAAAACTCCAAGTCCAGTTGCCACACCTTTACCACCTTCTAAACCTAGGTATATGCTATAACAATGTCCCAGGACACTTAACACTGCCACTGCCCATAGTGTCTCAGTACTCACTCCTGCACTCATAGCAGCAAATAATACAACTATACCTTTTAAGGCATCTAATAGTACTGTTGCAATTCCAAGTTTTTTTGCCAAAGTTGGGTTTGATTCTTTCACTACTCTTAAGACATTGGTAGCCCCTATACTTTTACTGCCTTCTTCTTGGATGTTAATTCCTGCAAATTGTTTGGCAAGTATTAATCCAAAAGGAATAGAGCCTATTAAATAAGCTGCTATGTAAAATTGTATATTTGTATTGGCGAAAAATTCCATTTATAACCTTAATATGTAAAATAGTTTTGTAAATTTAAGTGATTATAACCAAAATTTTGTTATATTCCCATAAATAGTTAATGGCTGTTAGCTGTAGACAAGTGTAAAAACCTACAGTTAAAATTATAAGTCACTTACAATATGAGGTAGACATTGAACTTAAAAGAAGAAATCTTAAAATTAAAAGAGAAACTTGACGTTACTATTGTTGCTCACTTTTATCAAAGAGATGAAGTATTTGAGTTAGCAGATATTACAGGGGATAGTTTGGAACTTGCCAAAAAAGCAATGTTGTCAGACTCTAAAAACATTTTATTTTGTGGAGTTGGTTTTATGGGGGAGAGTGTTAAAGTACTCTCTCCTGAAAAAAGAGTTCTTATGCCTAAAATTGCCTGTTGTGCCATGGCAAAAATGATTGATGGGGACTATTATGATGATAGTATCAAAACTTTAAATGATGCAGGTATTAAAAGTGAAGATATCTTACCTATTACTTATATCAACTCAAGTGCGTCTGTAAAAGCAAAAGTAGGCCAAATGGGTGGAATGGTATGTACCAGCTCAAACGCTTACAAAATCATTGAAAAAGGTCTAAAAAGTGGTAAAAAAATACTTTTTGTACCAGACCGCTGTTTGGGGCAAAACTTTGCAAAAAAAATGAATCTAACGTCAGCTGTTCTTGGAGATGGAACTTCTCTAAATGATGCTGATATTATTTGCTATAATGGATTTTGCTCAGTTCATCAGCTATTTTCAGTAGATGATATTGAATTTTACAGAAACAAATACGAAGACATTTTGATTGCAGTTCATCCAGAGTGTGATCCTGCAATTTGTGACTTGGCTGATTTTGTTGGTTCCACATCTGAATTAATTAAATATATAAAAGAGTTACCAGTTGAGCAAAAAGTAGCTGTTGGAACTGAATATAATATGGTCAATAGGTTAAGAACGAAAAATACTTATATTTTATCTTCAACAAAACCAGAGTGTCCAACTATGAATGAGACAACTTTACAAGATGTCTATGATTCATTGAAATTGTTGGAAACTGAACAAGAAGAACCATATTTAAATGAGATTTTAGTAGATGAAGATACAGCAAAATGGGCAAATATAGCTTTAAATAGGATGTTAGAATTATGATAAATATAAAAAAGTTTGTAAAAAATGCGATTATCGAGGACAACGGAAGGGGAGATCTCTTTTTTGATGTAGCTCCAAAAGGTCGTTTTACAGCTAGAGCAATTGCAAAATCAGATGGAGTTATGGCTGGGGTTAAATATGCAAGAGTACTAGCTAGAACTGAAAAGTTTGATTGTAAATTTTTAAAACTTGATGGTGATGTGATAAAAAAAGGCGATGTTTTAGCCATTCTTGAAGGAAAAGCTTCTATATTACTAAGTTCAGAGCGAACCTTTTTAAATATGTTACAACACGCAAGTGGAATCGCCACTATGGCCAATAAATTTGCAAAACTTATGGAAGGTTCTGGTGTCGTATTATTAGATACTAGAAAAACTAGACCACAACTACGTGATTTTGAAAAATATGCAAGCCGAGTAGGTGGAGCAATCAATCACCGTTTAGGACTTGATGATTGTTTAATGTTAAAAGATACACACTTAAGAACTATTGATAATCTGGAAGAATTTATTAAAAAAGCAAGAAAGAGAATTTCTTGGATTACTAAAATTGAAATAGAGTGTGAATCTTTAGATCAAGTCAAAGAGGCTATGAATGCTGGCGGTGATATTATTATGTGTGATAATATGACACCGTCTTTAATCAAAGAAGTTGTAAAATTTAGAAATGAAAAATACCCACATATATTACTAGAAGCAAGTGGGAATATTTCACTTGAAACAATAGGTGATTATACTAAAACGGGTGTGGATGCTATTAGTAGTGGCTCAATTATTCATCAAGCTACTTGGTTAGACTTTTCGATGAAATTTGATTAGATTTTAAATAACGATAGGTGATTAACTATTTGTTAGTTATTTTAGAATAACATAGACGTTTAAATTTCAAAGGGTTTATATTGAAAAAAGATTTTATAACTGATCATGATGTGGATACAGCTTCTTTAGTTAAAGCTTTAGATTTAATCGAAAAATCAAAATACATTTTAATAATTACACATATAAATCCGGATGCCGATACCATATCTTCTGCATTGGCTTTATCGAATTTTTTATTTGAAAATAAAATAAAACATAAAGTATATAATATAGGTAAAAATTTACCTCAAAATCTTGACTTCATAAATCGATTTGAGAAAATCACAAATCAGATGCCAGAAAGTTTTGACTTAGCAATATCGGTTGATTGTGGAAGTATTAAAAGGTTTGGATTTGAACTAGATTCAAGTATCCCACTAATTAATATTGACCACCATAAATCCAATAATGATTTTGGAACTGTCAACATAGTTAATTATCATAAATCAAGTACTGCTGAAGTTTTGTATGACTTTTTTAAATACAATGGATTGTATATTACAAAAGATATAGCTACTGCATTATATGTTGGAATTTATGATGATTCATTGGGATTTACAATTAGTAGATGTGATGAAATGACTTTTGAAAAAGTGAACTTCCTGGTTAAATGTGGAGCCAAACCAGCTTATATTGCTGATAAAATGATTCGTCGTGATTCTCTGGCAAAATATAGAGTGATTCCCAAAGTACTTGATAGTTTGGAGTTATATGACGAAGGAAAAGTTGCGGTTATTTATTTACAACCTTTATGGTTAAAGCAAACAGGCGCAACTGTGGTTGATTGTGAAGTCGCTCTTGATATGATATATAATATTGGTGTGGTTAAAATTGCACTTTTTTTAAGAGTTGTGAATGAAAGAGTAAGAGTATCTTTACGTTCTAAAGATGATATTGACATTTCACTAATTGCGCAAAAATTTGGTGGTGGTGGACATGTACAAGCAGCAGGATGTTCTGTAGATTGTACGGATGTATTAGAAGCAAAAGAGATTATATTAAAGGAAATCCTTGAGAAGTAAAAATAGTTTAAGTGCAATAATTTCAAGTGTAATAGTAATAGCAATAGTAGCAGGAATTGGATTTTTATTTGTGTCTCCTCAATTTGAGAAAAACAAACCAACAATAGAATTTAATAAAGATATTTTTTGGAATTTAAAAGATACATTAAAATTAACCCTCAACGATGATACTGGAATAAAATATTATAAAATAATTTTTAAAAATAAAAATAATGAAAAAGTCTTGATGACCGAAGTGTTATCTACTCCTCTTCAAAAAATTGATTTGGAAGTAAAACCTCCTAAAATGGATATGTTTTTCAAATCAAAAGAGATCTCTATAGTGGTTGAAGCTGTTGATAATAGTAAATGGAACTTCTTTGATGGTAATAGAGTTCAAAAAACTTTTAATATCCAAATTGATACAAAAAAACCTGTGGCAAATGTTATTACAAACTCCTTGGCTATAAGAAAAGGTGGAAGTGCACTTGCTGTTGTTGAAGTGCATGATGAAAATTTAAAAGACGCTTACATTTTATTTAATAAAGAACAACGATTTGAATTGACACCTTTTTATAAAGAGGGGTATTTTGTATCTTTAATTGCATGGCCAGTTACTATTGATAAATTTAGTAGAGTTTCACTTGTTGTTATTGATAAAGCAAATAACATCTCAAGAACAAAAATTCCTTTATTTATTAGAGAGTTAAAAGTAAAAAATGACAAAATAAAAATATCTGATAAATTTATTCAAAATGTTAGTGCTTCAGTTCTTGAACAAAGTTCACAAACTGTTCCTTCTGATTTATCAGAAATTTTCATAAAAGAAAATAGAGAATTAAGAGCCCAAAATGTAAAAGCCTTGCAAGATATTAGCTTGAAATATATGAGTAAAGATCAAATAAATGATTTTAAAATCAAACCTTTTAGAAGATTAAGAGGATCACGAACAGCTGCAGGTTTCGCTGAACGTCGTCATTATCTTCATAACGATGAAAAAATAGATGAGGCTTGGCATTTAGGACTAGATTGGGCAAGTGTCAGAAATGCTCCTATTCGAACTTATAATGAAGGTAAAGTTATTTTTAATGAATATTTAGGAATTTATGGAAATACAATTATTATTGATCACAACATGGGATTATCAACATTATATGCACACACAAGTGTGAGTAAAGTTAATCTAGGCGATAATGTAAATTATAAACAAATTATAGCTAATACTGGAGCCACAGGAGCTGTCCTAGGAGATCACTTACATTTTGGTGTATTGGTACAAGGAATTGAAGTTAATCCACTTGAATGGATGGACAAAAATTGGATCAAAACTAGAATTAGTAATATTTTAAAAGAATCAAAAAAAATAATTGACAGTAAGTAGATAATATGAGACAAAGAACTATAAATAAAAGCATAGAAGTAGTTGGAATTGGATTGCATAAAGGCGTTCCTGTTAAAATGACTTTGGAACCATTGGGTTCAAATATGGGAATTGTTTTTTACAGAACTGATGAGGCTGTTACAATTCCTTTAAAAATTGAAAATGTTGTTGACACTAAAATGGCTACCGTTATTGGTAAAGATGGGGTTGTGATATCTACTATTGAGCATTTATTATCTGCTGTGTACGCTTATGGGATTGATAACTTGCGAGTAACTATAGATAATGATGAAGTTCCTGTACTTGATGGTAGCAGCAGTGGATACTGTATGTTAATTGAAGAAGCAGGAATCAAAGAATTAGATGCTTCAAAAAAAGTTTTAAAAGTTAAAAAACATGTGGAAGTGACTGCTGAGGGGAAAAGAGTTTGTCTTAAACCTTCTAACAATATTGTTTATGATTTTTCCATTGATTTTGAACATCCCGTTATTGGTCAACAGTCTTATCATTTTGATTATTCTATTGAAGATTACAAAGAAAATATTAGTCGTGCTAGAACATTTGGTTTTTTACATGATTTACAATATTTACAAAGTATTGGTTTGGCAAAAGGTGCATCTTTAGATAATGCTATTGCAATTGATGGGCGAAAAGTAATAAATCCTGAAGGTTTAAGATACGAAAATGAATTTGTTCGACATAAAATACTTGATGCTATTGGAGATATGTCATTACTGGGATATACTATCATTGGGGAATATGATGCACATGCGGGAAGTCATCATATGAATCATTTACTTACAAAAAAACTCTTTGAATCTGAAGAAAATTATGAAATCATAGACTTAGAAGTCGCAGAAAATGAAAGTAAAGTATTTGAAATGGCATATGCCCTTGTTAAGTAAAAGGGTCGTTATTGTTTGAAGTTTTTGTAATTTCTATTTCAAATCCAATTTTAGTGGGTCTTTATAAGAATAAAAAACTTATAATAGCGTACGAAGATGAAGGTAAAACAAGCGACGTTTTGCCAAAACTATTTAATGTAATTTTAAAAGAATATAATATTAGTGGTTTATACTATGTAAGTTCACCTGGTAGCTACATGTCTATTAAAGTATCTTATGTTTTTTTAAAATCATTATGTATAGTAAAAAACATCCCTTTAAAAGCAACAATGGGTTTTCATTTTAATGAAAATAGCCCTATAAAAGCTTTGGGTAAAAAATTCTTTTTTTATGAAAACAATGAAATTAAAATAGATTTTTTAAAATCAACAGATTTAATAAAAAAGTTTACATTGCCAGAGACCTTAGATGAAAATATTTTTTCCTCTGATACTTTGCCAAAATATAATCTACCCGCAGTATAAAAATATGATAAGAGAAGATAAGGAATACAATTGAGAGTAAGTGTACCAGCAACCAGTGCAAATTTAGGACCAGGTTTTGATACCTTAGGTTTAGCTATACGATTAAAAAATCAAGTTATTATTAAACCGTCTAAGTTTCACAGTGTCTCATTAAGAGGTGAGGGGTCTAATAACCCAATGTTAAAAGACAACAATATGTTTATTGCCATTTTTAATGATTTCTACCATAATTTATGTCAAAAAAGAAGAACATTTAGATTTGAATTTATAAACGAAATTCCACTCTCTAGAGGACTTGGAAGTAGCTCTGCTGTAATTGTCAGTGCTATTGCATCAGCTTATGCTATTGAAGGAATTGAGCTAGAAAAAGAGAAGATTTTAAATCTAGCTCTTGCTTACGAGTCTCATCCTGACAATATTACACCTGCTGTTATGGGTGGATTTAATGTGGCTGCTGTTGAAAATAATGAAGTTAAATATATTAACAAATCAATTCCCAAAGAACTAAGTTCGGTAGTAGTGGTACCCAACAGATCTATTTCTACAAACTTATCTAGAAAAACTCTACCTTACAAATACTCAAAAGAAGATACTATTTTTAATGTATCTCACAGTTCACTGTTAACTGCGGCGTTTATAAGTGAAAACTGGGAAATGTTAAGAGTTGCCTCATTGGATACTGTACACCAAAGTTATAGAATGAAACAAATGCCTGAATTATTTGAGGTGCAAAAAATTGCTCTAAAATCTGGTGCATTAATGAGTACACTGTCTGGAAGTGGTTCAACTATGTTTAATATTGTTTATTCAAGAGAGAGTAAAAAACTTGAAGATGCACTAAAGAAAAAATTTCCTCATTTTCGAGTTTTTACATGTCCATTTGATAATAATGGCGTTAAAATAGAAATTTAGTAAATTTAAGCAAAATTTAGGTAGAATCATTGGCTAATTTAGAAAAACCACTTAGAATGTGTATATCATGTAGAACAAGATTAGGAAAATCTAAATTATTAAGACTGCAGTGTCAAGATAAAAAACTTGTGCTATTTAATGGTGATGGTAGAAGTTTTTATATTTGTCACGAATGTATTAAATTTGGGATAATAGACCAAAATAAACAAACTAAACGTTTAGAAAAAAAAATAAAAAACTCTCTTAATAGAGAATGCAAAAGTTCAGAAGATTACATCTTCCAACTTAAGGAGATACTAACAAATGTCAGATAACGTAAGAGTTTATGAAATTGCTGAAGAAGCTGGTGCAACAAGCGCAGAAGTAATTACAAAAGCAAAAGATTTAAGTATAGAATTAAAATCACCTCAAAGTACAGTTTCATTTGAGGATGCAGAAGAAATTGCAAACTATATAATGACAGGAAAAAGTTCAAAACTTCCAAAAAAAGAAGTGAAGAAAAAACCTATTATTAAAAAAGCGATTAAAAAAGAAGAGCCTAAAGCTGAAGAAGCTCCTGTTGAGACTAAAGCTACTGAAGAAGTCATAGTTAAAAAAGAAGAGCCTAAAGTTGAAGTTGTTCCTGAAGCAAAAGTAGTTGAATCAAAAACTACATCTGACAAAAAAGAAGAGCCTCAAGTGGAAAAAGTTGATGATAAAGAAAAAGTTGAAGAAAAAACTGCAGCTTCAACTGCTCCTGAAGTTCCTGTTAAAAAAAGTGTTGAAGTATCAGCAGATGAAAACACAGGTACAATTAAAAAAATCATTCCTAAAAGAAGAGGATTGAAAATTGTTAAAAAGAAAAAACCAAAACCTGAAGTAAAAGCTGATATTGTTCATGAAGTTTTTGACGGTACTCAACCAAAAAAACAAATGAAATCTTTAAGTGAAATTCTTGGAAGTGTAAGTTCAAATTCTGATACTTCTAAACAAGATGAACAAAGAAGAGCTAAAACACAAAGAAGAAAAACAGCAGCAAAAGCACATGAACATGGAAAAATTATGAATGTTTCTAATAGTGCTGATTTTAAAACATCACAAGAATCTATTTTAGGTGATGAAGTTGTCCTTTTAGATATGAGTACAATTGATGAATCGAAATTATTTCAAGAAGATAAAAAACCAAAACCTATTAGAACAACAAAACCAAGTGCATTTGGTAATAGACCTCAAGGTTTAAAAAGAAAGAAAAGAAAGAAAAGAGTAAGAAGAGATATTGAAGAAATCGATGTAACTGAAATCACTATTCCTGAAGATGTAAGAGTTTATGAATTTGCTGAAGCTTGTGGCAAATCTCCATCAGAAGTAATTACAGTGCTTTTTGGTCTTGGAATGTTAGTAACTAAAAATGACTTCTTAAAACAAGATGAATTAGAAATACTTGGGGAAGAATTCGGTATTGAAGTAACTGTTAAAGATGCTCTTGAAGACGTTAACTATATTGAAGATTATCATGAAGATGAAATTCATGATGACGAAAACCTTGTAATCAGACCTCCTGTTGTAACTATAATGGGTCACGTTGATCATGGTAAAACTTCTTTACTAGACAAAATTAGAGAATCAAAAGTTGCTGCAAGTGAAGCAGGTGGGATTACTCAACATGTTGCTGCATATACAGTACTTAAAAATAATGAAAAAATCACATTTGTAGATACTCCAGGTCATGAGGCTTTCTCAGCTATTAGAGCTAGAGGAGCAAGTGTTACTGATATTATCATTTTAGTTGTTGCTGCTGATGATGGTGTTAAACCTCAAACAATCGAAGCCATTGCACATGCTAAAGCATCTGGATGTCCAATTATTGTTGCAATTAATAAAATTGATAAAGAAGCTGCTAACATTGATATGGTTAAAGGTCAAATGGCTGAAAAAGAATTGACACCTGTTGATTGGGGTGGAGATGTTGAGTTTATTGGCGTATCTGCAAAAACGGGTGAAGGTATTGAATCTTTATTAGAAAATATTTTAATTCAATCTGAATTACTTGAATTAAAAGCTGATCCAACAGTTAAAGCTAAAACAGTTGTACTTGAATCATCTTTAGAAAAAGGAAGAGGACCAGTTGCTACAGTTATTGTTCAAAATGGTACATTAAGAGTTGGTGATAATATTGTTGCTGATACAACATATGGTAGAATTAAAGCATTAACAAATGATAGTGGTAAACCTGTTAAAGAATTATTACTTAGTGAAACTGGACGTGTGATAGGACTTAATGATGTTCCAACTACTGGTTCTTTTTTAGTTGTTCAAGATAACGAAAAAGAAGCAAGAGAAATTGCAACTACTAGAGCAGAACATGCTCGTGCAAAAGAATTATCTAAATCAACCAAAGTTACACTAGAAGAAATGAGTGGATTAATTGCTGAAGGTAAAATCAAAGCGTTACCAGTAATTATTAAAGCAGATGCTGGTGGTTCTTTAGAGGCAATTAAAGGTGCATTAGAAAAAATCAAAAATGATGAAGTTAAAGTTAAAGTAATACATGCAGCTGTTGGTGGTATCACTGAGGGTGACTTAGCATTAGCGGGAGCTAGTGATGATTGTATTGTTTTAGGATTTAATGTTAGACCTACTGGATCAGTTAAGCAAAAAGCTAAAGCTGAAGGTATTCAAATCAGTACATACAGTATCATCTATGATTTAATTGATGACATTAAAGCAACTTTATCAGGAATGATGAGTGCTGTTATCCATGAAGAAAACACTGGTCAAGCAGAAGTTAGAGAAACTTTTGTGGTTCCAAAAATTGGAACGGTTGCTGGTTGTACAGTAACTGATGGAAAAGTAATCAAAGGTGGATTGGCTAGAATTATTAGAGATGGTGTTGTAACATATACAGGTAAGATTTCATCATTAAAACGATTTAAAGATGACGTTAAAGAAGTTGGAAATGGTTTTGAGTGTGGTATTATGTTTGAAAAATTCAATGATATCAAAGTTGGAGATTTCATTGAAACATTCATTGAAATTGAAGAGAAAGTAACAATCTCTTAGGACTTAATTTGAAAAATGTAAATATACAAAGAACAGAATCATTATTGATGGAGCTTATTCCTGAAGCTCTA
>MAAG01000103.1:0-500 GCA_002163065.1 Arcobacter sp. 31_11_sub10_T18 | reverse complement strand
TTGCCATTACTGCTGTTAACTGTAAAAAAGGTAAATATGACGCACTTGTTTACTTTGATGGAACAGATTTTGATAAAAAAGAAATTCAAGAAAGAATTACTTTATTAAACAAAGCAAACGGTAGAATTAAAAGTTTTTGTCTTGCAAGTACTGGATGGTATAAGTGTCCAGACTTTAAATTCATATCAGATAAAACAATTGAAAAGAGCAGAAATATTGAATCATTATTTGCTCAAATTAGTAAATCAAAAAAAGAAGAAGAATAATGAATTTAGAAGAATCAATAGAATTAACTGTTAAAGGTTGTGGTGTAGAACTATATGATATTGTTAATGTAAAAGAAAATGATACTTCAATTTATAGAATTTATATTACTTCTAGTGATGGAATCAATTTAGATAAATGTGCTGAAGTAAGTAGAATGATTTCTCCTTTACTTGATGTTCATGAACCTCAAGGTGGAAAATATAACCTTGAAGTAAGCTCTCCTGGAATTGAGA
>MAAG01000027.1 GCA_002163065.1 Arcobacter sp. 31_11_sub10_T18 | reverse complement strand
TCGAATAAAACTGTCTTTTATATTTACCCGCCCTGCTCGTATTGCTTTTACCTCACTACCTTTCAATGCCATGCCCGCTTCATAATGATCATGTATAAAATAATTATGATATGCTTTTTTATTTTTAAATGTTAACTTAGTATCTTTTGGTTTAACTGCCATATTATCTCATTTCATTTTGTTTAATTGTAAAAAAAGAACTGCCACTACCACTAAAAAACCAATTAGGCTTTTCATATTCTTTTAATTCAGGTTTTAAATCCACTGCACTTTCATACAAGTCATTGGCATCATCGATGCTTAATTCTTCTAGAATATCTACACTTCTTTTAGTTAATAACTCTTGAGCTTTAGTATCTGAAATCTCTTTGTAAAACTTATCTCTAAACTTGGTAAATATTTCACCTGTATTACATGCAATATTAGGAGTAAATGTTTCGACTTCTAATGTGTTCTCATCAAATTTTTCAACTTTTTCACCAATACCTGTCACATTTGCACTATCATATTCATAGATAAAAAAGGGTACATCCGCACCAACTTTTAGACCCATCCGAGCCAATCTATCTTTTGAATAATTTAAGTCAAACACTTCATTTGCTAAAATTAAAAAAGCAGCTGCATTAGAACTTCCCCCACCAAGACCCGCACACTCAGGGATGATTTTTTCAACCTTGATTGAATATACTCTAAAATAGGCATCAATTTTGGGACAATTGTTTCGTAGGGCTAAAAATGCCTTATAAATAGTATTTTGTTTTGTTTCACAGCCAAATTCACCTATAAGATTAAAGTCATTTGTTTCATTGTTGGGCACAAAAGTAATCGTATCATACAAGTTTTTAACACGTACAAACCTGGAGACAAGTTCGTGATAGTTATCCCGTTTACCAG
>MAAG01000147.1 GCA_002163065.1 Arcobacter sp. 31_11_sub10_T18 | reverse complement strand
AACTTTTTTGCACTGTTTCGTTTATTTTAAAATCTTTTTTGTCTTTTCTTCCCTTGATTAAATGTTTAAACTCATTGATGGTTTCTGATAAATAATTACTACTGCTCACGATATCATCACAGTTTGCATAAATATCTTCATCACTTAAAATATCTAGCTCTTTTTGCATTCTCATTCCACTGGCTGCAGTGGTAATAGAAGCCAAAGGTTGTCTCCATTGATGGGCAATATTTCCTATTAGTTCACCCAAGCTTGCCATTTTAGATTGATTGATTAACTTTAATTCTTGCTCTTTAATATAAGTTAAATCAAGTAAAGTTAAGATTTTTATGACTCTGTTTTTAGTTTTTAAACTGTGTTGTTTCATTAACGCAGGAAAAACCGAACCATCTTTTTTAATGGCTTTAACTTCATAGGGTCTATTTTTACTTAAGTTTTCATCAGATTTTAAATATTCATGGGAATTCTTATCAATAAAATCAAAGATATAAGTTCCCATTAGCTCTTCATTATTTTTGTATTGAAATAGTTCTAAAGCTTCTCTGTTCGCATCCATGCAGTAATCGTATTCTAAAATAAAAATGGCTTCCATAGTTGTATGTAACATGTGTTGAAAAACTTCATTTGAGTCTTCAAGTTCTTCTGTTCTTTTTTGGACTTTTCTTTCTAAACTATCATTTAGTGTTTGCAGTTCTTTTGTTTTATCTTCTATTTTTATCTCTAATATTCTTTTTGATTTACTGAGTAGATAATGTCTATATACAAAGGCAAGAAGTATGATAAATACCAAAACTAAAAACTTCCATAACATAGAATAGTCTATACTTTTTTCAACTTTTATGGAAATCCAACTATTGATTATAGCTTGCTTGGTTTGTTCATTAATTCCCTTGAGTGTTTTTTCTAAAATGGATTGTAAGAGAGGTTCGTCACTTCTTGATGCAACAGATAAGGGATGATTCATATTAAATTGAGATGAAATTTTTAGTTCAGATATGAAGTTATTTTGTATTTCATATCCTATTGTAATCAGAGAATCAATAAAACCATACAGTTCACCATCTTGAACTCTTTCTAAACCATCTTTAATGGAATCTACTTCTACAATATTAATATTTGGATATTTCTCTTTTAAAATCTTATTGAGTGAATATCCTTTTACAACGCCCAGTTTTTTATGAAGTATATTTTTAACCTTAGGAACATATAATTGATCTGATTGAGTGGCAACAACTACAGGGAAACTGAAAAAAGGTTTGGTGAAGTTTAAAAAACTTCTTCTTGAAGGAATCTCTTTTGCCAAAGGAAGAATATCACACGTTCTATTTTGAACATACTCTAAAGATTGAATCCAGTCAATGGTTTGAACCAATTGAAATGGGACCTCAAGTTTTGTTTTCATGAGTTGGATTAGGTCTGCACTCATACCAACGTGTTGACTACTCTCTATACTTTCATAGGGAAACCAGTTGGGATCTATACAATATCTCAGAACTTTTTTTTCTTTTAAATATGCAAGTTCTTTGGAAGATAAACCTAGGTTAGTACTTTTATTGGGAATATAAAGTAATTTAGACATATCCAAGTTACTTTTTAATAGACCCATGATTTTGTAACTATTTTCTATGAGTTTTAATTTTTCTTGGGTGATAGTACCAAATTTTACGCCGTTTATAAGAGCCAGTTTTTTGATCTCTTTGGCTTCAAAAATTAAAGCTTCCAAAGACTTGTTCTGTACATTGTATTTTTCAAAAACCAATTGGGCTACTTCTTCAATATTGTCCAATGCATATTCCCAACCTTTAATGCTGGCTGTATAAAAATCATGGACCACTTGCGGATTTTTTTCTTGAAATTTGTTGGTGGTAAAAATCAAGTCTTCATAGAAATCAAAACCATAGTCTTTTGGGTGAAAGATTTTACTCTCATAACCTTTTTCTTGTAAAGTAAAAGGTTCATTGGTAGAATAAGCAAGGAGTAAGTCTGTCTTTTTGTTAATCAAATCATTTACATCAAAAGTGTGTTCTAAAACTTCTAAGTCGGAGATGTTAATATTTTTACTCTTTAACATGGTTTGTAAGGTTACAAAAAAAGCTTCTTCTTTTGAAATCATTACTTTCTTCCCTTTAATATCTTCAAGGGATTTTATATTGGAATCTTTTAATGCCAAAAGTACTAAGGGAGAGGATTGAAAAATTGTACCTAAGAGTAGAACATCTTTGCCCAAAGAGTTTTCAATTAATAAAGAGGAAGAACTAATTCCAAATTGCGCTTCATCTTCCAATACAGTATCCAGAACATTAGTAGAAGAAGTAAATTTTTTGATGTTAACATCAAGACCAAACTCTTGATAATAACCTTTTTCTTTTGCCACATAAAAGCCAGCAAATTCAAATTGGTCTAACCACATAAGTTGTAAGGAAACTTTTTTAAGGGGTTGGGCAAAACTAGTTGATGATGAAAATAAGATGAAAAATACTAAAACTATAAAGTGCATTACTCTTTTATTGTACATAACTCTTATACCCTTAAGTAGATTCATTAATTTATGTTTGCTATAATTATTCTACAATAATAACTAATGTGTTTACTTAAAAACCTTGGTTTAGATAATAATTAAACATACAATTAAATTTATATGTGAGGATAGAAGTACAAATGAATTTTTCAAAAAGATTATATATGATATTTCTGAGTATCACTATTTTATCACTATTTCTACTGCTTTTTAGTTGGTATAAAAGTTATCAATTTGACCACAACCCAATATCAAACGATATTAAACGCCAAGTAAAAAATAAGCAAATCCAACTGGTAAAACTCATAAAGAGAAAATATCAGATGAACTTTATAGTACCTTTGATTATCACCGATCAAATGAAAAGTTCTTTATTTGGTATGACAACCTATGAGACTAAAAGCAATCAAATTACAATCTATTTAAATAAAAAACGTTTTAAAGAAAGTTTAGATTATATGATTGATGATGTAATTCCACATGAATATGCCCATGCTATTATGTTTAAGTTTGGAGAATTTTCAAATAAAAATGCAGGACATACTTTACAGTGGCAAAAAGTATGTCGAAGTCTAGAAGGATTACGTTGTGATAGATTTGTTAATCACAAGGACATCCTAATAGATAAAACCAAACTATTTTATTAGTTTAAGTAAGGTACTCTTCAATTTCTGCTTCATTTTGTAAGATGAAACCACTGGTACCTATATCTGTTTTTTTATAGGCTTCAAGAAGAATAATAGAACCGTTTTCACCTTGAGGATTTTTGTCTTTGATTCTATTGTGATATAAATCTCCATCAAGAATTTTATAATCTTGATAATAAGGGTTTTCAAGTAGTTTTTCTTTAATAACTTTTGTACATACAATTGCAATATTAATCTCTTTGTTTAAATATGAGGTTAAGGTTTCCCAATCATCAATCAATTTACCTTTGTGCGTACCTGCACGAGAGTAAGTTAAGTAATAGTTTTTAGGAAGTTTTTTTCTGGTTTTTAAAATATTATATTTCGTATAGTCAAAAAATTCAACTTCTGGAAAAAGTTCCATTAGATGTTTATATTCTTTTTCTTTATAAGTAAAAGATTCTTTTTCCCATAATATATCAGAAGTACCATTTAACGAAATAACAGGACTTAAATCCTTTCTTTTTGCTTTTCTCACAAGGGCTTTAATCTCTTTGATAATTTGCTCAAAAAATGATTCTCTTTGAGTTAAAAACTTCATGGTTCTTTTTAAACGTGCTAATTTTATTTTATTTTTTTGAAACATAGAATTTTTAAAAATACCTTGATGATAAATACAGGAAGTTGAACATCCCGTTGTGGCATTCTTACATAGATTAACTTTAGCAAGATTGATTGCTTTTGAATCGTAGTCTAGCCCATAATGTGGAGCATTTATGATGTTTTTCTGAGGGGCTAGGTACAGTGTCCCTATTAAATAACCTAAGTGTACATCCGGATTTGTTTTTGGGTTGTTATTCACTGTTAAAAGTGAACTGGTATTGTAATCGTATGTCAAAAGTATTCCTATTTGTATAAAATATGTGAGGCATTATATACAAATAAAATAAAATGGAATTGAAAATTAATAGTAAATAAAAATAAATATTTTTTGTTTAATTTGGTAAAGTTTCACTACAATTATTGGAGAGCTTAAGAGATGACAGAGCAGCTGTTTCTTGCTTGATTTGGGATAAAGGTAAATAATGAAACAAAATTTAATTACACAACATGGATATCAAACATTTGTAGATGAATTTAATAATTTGGTAAAAATAGAAAAACCACATTGGGTCAAAGAAAAAGAAATTGCTGCAGCTTTTGGAGATAGAAGTGAAAATGCGGAATATATTTCTGCCAAAGAGATGTTACGAAATATTGATAAACGTTTACGTTTTTTAGAAAAAATCATTAACCACTCCAATGTTATCAATACAGAAGAATTACTTCATGAAAAAGTAAATTTTGGATCTCAAGTAAGTGTTATAGACTTAATGACCGATGAGCTAAAGATATTTATTATTGTTGGAACTTATGAAACAAATCCCAGTGAAAATAAGATCTCAAATATCTCACCTTTAGGAAAACAATTATTGGGAAAATCTCTTGGAGATGAAATTGAGTTTAAAATTAATGAGATGGTATTTTCATATGAACTTGTAGCAATAGAAAAATATCTTTATAAAAAATAACTATTTTATTATTTTTTATGCATATCTACTATAAAACACTAACTTATAAAATTATTTAAAATAGAAAGAAATTACTATAAAAAATAATAAACTCTAATATAGCTTTCTTAAATTTAGCATAACAAAGGGCTTTATTAGAAAAGTGATTCTTTTCATAAGTATTTTATATTTATAAGGAAGTACTTTATATTGGTTCTTTCAGTCGTCTTTTCTTATAAAAATAATTTAATCATAAATTATTTTTTTTCAAAAATAATTCTAAAAAATGGTCTATTCGTCAAAAATTATTAGCTATAATAACGCTTAAGAATAGATGTTTTATTTTAAAGGAAAGTATGAAGAAGATATTGAAAAGATTGGAAATCATTAAAAATTCAATTACCATTGAAGATGATGAAACTATTCAATTACAAATAAGTAGACTCTATGAACTTGACATTGATAATGATGTAAAGCATATTTTAATACTTATACAAAATACTGACTTTGAAAAGGTCATACCATTAATTGATGCCTATGTAAAACAATTTACTTCTCTAATTGTCTATGAAAATGAAGAAATACAAGGTTTAAAACTTGAGTTAAAACTTTTAGAGAAACAGTTTTTACTTTTAAGTTGTAGAGTTGAAGAGTACCACAATATTGTCAATGACTTTAATGCCAAATACCATGTACAACTGGGAGAGTTAATTGAAGAGGTTTTAGTTTTACGAGAAGAGTTTTATGAGTTCATGTACCAAAACTCTCAAGAGGGTGAATACGAGTATGAATACTATGAAGCCATAAAAGATTATAAAAATTTTCATGAAGAGTTTAAAAATCAATTTTATGATACGCCCACTGAAATTAGTAAAAAAGAGAAAAAAGAATTAAAAAGACTTTACAAGAAAGCCAGTAAACTTTGTCATCCAGATATTATTGAGGAAAAAAGGCGAGAAAAAGCAGAAGATATTTTTAAATCATTAAATGCCGCCTATCAGAAAAAAAACCTTAGAAAAGTATCTGAAATACTTGAACAGCTCTTAACAGGAGAGAGTTTTTCAATTAGTTCAGACAGTGTTTTTGATAAAAAAATACTTAAAAGAAAAATTAATGCAACCAGAGAAAAAATACAGTCTATTAAACTTGAACTTGAAAGTATAAAACAAAATGAAACGTTTGTCTTAGTGAATAAAATAAACGATATGGATGAGTACTTTAAAGAAAAAGAAGAAGAACTAATTGTTGAGAAAAAAAATATTTTAGAACAAATGAAACTATATATGCAAACAACATAAAGGTGGAACAATGACAAGTAGAGCAGGGGTAGTTGTTAAAAGAGAATCTACGTATCTTACACTTTATAAATCAAAGATATTAATGGATATTACCAATAAAATATTGTCCAATAAAGTAGAAGTGAAAACAAACGACAATTGGGTTGAAAAACTTTGGCGTTGGGCGGATGAGAACAATATTGAAGATTTGCATAGCGTTGAAAAAGGTTTTAATAAAAAATATAATCGCGGAATGCCACGAGATAAAAAGACCCTCCTAAATCTCGAAGAATTAAACCTTTATAACTATGACCTGACTTATTTGCCAAAAGAAATATGTA
>MAAG01000161.1 GCA_002163065.1 Arcobacter sp. 31_11_sub10_T18 | reverse complement strand
CTTCAAATTGATTGGATAGTGGAAGCTTCTTTTGCTGCTGTACTTGAAAACAATCCTCATATCAATACTATCTATCAAGTAAATTTAAAAAATATAAAAAAAGATAAATTTTCAATTTTTAAGCAAATTAAAGTGATACGTGAAATTGCTAAAAATCAATATGATATGGTTATTGATGCTCAAGGTCTTTTTAAATCAGCGATTGTTTCTAAACTTCTAAAATCAACAGTGGTTGGTTTTGATAAAAATTCCATAAGAGAATCCTTTGCCTCGTCTTTTTATACCCATAAAGTATCTATTTCTTACGAGTCTAATGCCATTGATCGTAATGTTAAAGTGCTAAGTCAAGCCTTAAATATTGAAATTACACAAGATGATATTATAAATAAAATGGCATTTTTATTTTATAAAAATGAAGATAAAACAATTTATAATTTTATCTCCAAAGATAAAAAGAATATTCTATTTGTAATAGGGGCAAGTAAGAAAAACAAGATGTACTCTAAAGAAAAGTTTGCTAATATTATAAAAAATATAAATGCTAATTCTTTAATTATTTGGGGTAACCAAGAAGAAAAAGAAATGGCTTTATTTATTGCTTCTAAGTCTGAAGCAAAAGTATTACCTAAGATTGATTTAAATAGTGTCAAAGCACTGATATCTAAGGTTGATTTGGTTATTGGAAATGATACAGGTCCAACTCATATGGCTTGGGCTTTAAATGTAGCATCTATTACACTTTTTGGAAATACTCCTGGGTACAGAAATACATATAGAACCAATATCAATAAAGTGATTGAATCTGATACAAAGGTAAATCCTTTATGTTTAGACAAAAATGATTTCTCAATTAGAGAAATTGAAGAAGAAAAAATTATTGAATTAGCAAAGAGTTTACTTGATGGATAACATTTACTTATTTTTATTTTACTGTTTTAGATTTTTTATTAAATATATGCCTACTGGCCTTACTAAGAGTTTACTTAGTTTTTTTGCATTTATTGCATATAGTTTGGACAAAAAACATCGACATGTAGCTCGTGTTAATTTAGATTTGGCCTTTGAAGATAAAAAAAGTGAAAAAGAAAAAAAACAAATTATAAAAGATTGTTATAAAAATATTTTATATAATTTATCTGAATTTGTGAAAAATCAAGGTGCTACAAAAGAAGAAATCTTAAGTAAAGTTGTTTTTAAAAATACAGAAGCTTTAGAGAATGCAATTAAAACAAAAAGAAAAGTTATTGTTACAACTGCTCATTATGGTAACTGGGAACTTCTTTCTTTAGCAATTGCGGTTAAGTTTTCTGCTGTGTCTATTGTTGGACGTGATTTAGATTCAAAAGTGATGAATACAATTTTAACTAAAAATAGAGAACAGTTTGATGTGGAACTTAT
>MAAG01000122.1 GCA_002163065.1 Arcobacter sp. 31_11_sub10_T18 | reverse complement strand
GGCGTTATCATGATAAGAACATTACCAAGTTCAAAAGCATACTCTATAGGTTTTAAACTTTATGTATGTGCATTTTTTTTATTTTTATTTGCTCCTTTGGCAGTGACTTGTGTATTGGCATTTAACGATTCCAATTACCCAGCACTTCCTTGGAATGGGTTCTCTCTAGATTGGTTTTTTGCAGATACAGAAGAGCGACTGGGTATTTTTATGGACGAAGAAAACTTAATGAGTATCTGGGTAAGTGTTCAAACTGCCTTTTTTGTCTCTATTTCTTCTGTCATAGTAGGAACCATGGGTGCTTTTTTATTCGAAAGAGAGAACTTTAGATATAAACAATTTTTATATTTTCTAGCATTAACACCCCTAGTAATTCCTGGTGTTATTTTAGGAATATCATTATTATTATCCGTAAACTCTACAGGACTCTATCTTGAAGATAATTTCAATATAGATTTAGAGATTTTAAGACCAAGTTTCTGGCTGGTTGTTCTGGGGCAATTTGCATTTATCACAACTTTTGTTTTACTAGTAGTTGGTGCCAGACTTAAAAAGTTTGATGACTCACTAGAGGAAGCTGCTTTAAATTTAGGTGCAACAAAGTTTGAAACTATTAGATTGATTATTTTACCATTTTTAAAACCAGCTATCATTGGAGCAGGTGCAGTTGCATTTTTAATGAGTTTTGAAAACTTTAATACAACACTATTTCTAATTGGTTCTGAAACAACTCTACCTGTTAATTTATATTTACAAGTAAGAGATGGTAGTACGCCAGTTATTAACTCAATTTCGTTTTTACTAATTATTGGAACATCAATTTTGGCTTTATTAAATCTATTGTTTACAAAAAAAGAGGCGTAATGGCTTTTTACGATAACTTTAAAAATAAAACAAATCTCATTGCAGCACACAGAGGATTTAGAGCCAATCGCCCTGAGAATACTCTAAGTGCTTTTGAAGCTGCTATGGGTAAATGTGACTTCATTGAACTGGATGTTGGTTTTTCTAAAGATGGAGTTGCAGTTATCATTCATGATGACTCTTGTAAAAGAACTTCTGATGTTGCAGAATATATTGATTACCAATACAGATTTAATGTATGTGACTTAACTTATGAAGAGTTATCTAAACTTGATTTTGGCTCTTGGTATATAGATGAGGATCCCTATTCTTCTATTAAAAATGCAATCGTATCCAAAGAAGATATCACACCACAAAATATTCCAACCTTAGAAGAAGTTCTTAAGCTATGCAAAAAAAACAATATGCCTGTAAATGTAGAGATTAAGGATTTAACAAAAACAAAATTTAATAAAACTGCCGTAAAAGACGTACTTCAGATAGTTCTGGATGCTAACATGCAAGATTTTGTTTTAATCAGTTCTTTTAATCATAAATATTTAAAAG
>MAAG01000065.1 GCA_002163065.1 Arcobacter sp. 31_11_sub10_T18 | reverse complement strand
TTACACAAGAATAAATACAAAGGTTATAAATGGGATTAGGTGTAGGAATCGTAGGATTACCAAATATAGGGAAATCAACAACTTTTAATGCTTTAACAAAAGCACAAAATGCAGAGGCTCAAAACTATCCGTTTTGTACTATTGAACCAAACAAAGCAATTGTTCCAGTTCCAGATAAAAGATTAGATGCGTTAGCTAAAATTGTAGTTCCTGATAAAATACAACACTCAACTATTGACTTTGTTGATATTGCTGGACTTGTAAAGGGTGCATCTAAAGGTGAAGGTCTTGGAAACCAGTTCTTATCAAACATCAGAGAAGTTGAAGTTATTTTACATATGGTTAGATGTTTTGAAGATGAAAATGTTGTGCATGTTGAAGGTGGAATTGATCCTCTTAGAGATATCGAGATCATTGAAACTGAGTTGATTTATGCAGATATCACTCAAGTTGAGAAAAAAGTCGATAAACTTAAAAAAGAAGCCAAGTTTGATAAAATAGCAGCGGCTAAATTAGAAGTAATTTCTGCATTATTAACACACTTAGAAGAGTTAAAACCAGTTAAATCTTTTGAAGATGTAGAAAATGAGTACTTTCTTGAAGTAGATAAAGAACTAAGATTTTTATCAAATAAAGATGTGATTTATGGTGCAAATGTTGATGAAGACTCATTAGGTGAGGGTGGAAATAAATATGTTGATTTGGTTAAAGAGCATGCCGCTTCTGTAAATGCTGATGTGATTGTATTATGTGCAAAAATAGAAGAAGAACTTGTTGGTCTTGAAGATGATGAAGCAGAAGAGTTTTTAACTGATCTTGGAGTTGTTGAGTCTGGACTAGAACAAATTATTCATAAAGCATTTGATAAACTTGGGCTTCAGTCTTACTTCACAGCAGGTAAAGTAGAAGTTAGAGCTTGGACTATAAAAAAGAATACAAAAGCTCCACAAGCAGCTGCAGTAATTCATAATGACTTTGAAAAAGGTTTTATTAAAGCAGAAGTTATTGCTTATGAAGATTTTGTTACTTTAGGTGGAGAATCTAAATGTAAAGAAGCTGGAAAGTTAAAACTTGAAGGTAAAGATTATGTTGTGCAAGATGGTGATGTAATGCATTTTAGATTTAACGTTTAATCACTAAATTTGATTACAAAAATATATTAAACTATCCGTAGTATCTAAATGTAACAAAGAATCACAAGTAAATTTTAAGTACTTGTGATTGCCGTATATACGTTACTCTATCCATTTTCTTATAAATATAAACTTCCCAAATATAAAAAAATACACTTCTTCGTGAATTAAAAATGTTATTTTAAATCCTTTCTTATTTCTTCCTATATATTAAGTAAACAAGAGTCTTTTTTTGATATAATATTTTATAATGCAAAGAAGGAGAGTTTTATGTCTGAATTAATGACGCAAAAAATAGATTCACTACCTCCATTACCAAAAACTATTA
>MAAG01000194.1 GCA_002163065.1 Arcobacter sp. 31_11_sub10_T18 | reverse complement strand
TTACTTGGAAATTCATCAACAATTGTATATCCACCAGCTTCTGTTTGCTCAATGATTACAAACGCACCATTTTTTTGTCCTTGATTTAAGGCATCTGCTTTTTGTTGCTGATTTTGTCCTTTGTCTTCACAACCTACAAGACCTACAATTAACATAGCACCAAGACCACCTACCATTGCATAATTAGATATTTTCTTAATATGTTTCAATTTTTTCCTTTAAACTTGCTCTTCAAAATTATTAGTTTTTATCGATTTTGATTAACAGCAATCTAAGCATATTTTTTCCTAAAAAGGACATATAGGATTGTTGTTATTATGAGGAGTGAATCTAATCAAAAATAGATAAAAGTATATCTATTAAATCACTTCAAAATCTCGATTGAGCGCATTATATCACATATGATAATTTTAATCAAAAACTACAATAAAAGTGAGGTGTTTTTTTGCTTTGATGCTAAAGATGTTATTATTTGATACAAATAGAGTGTTTTATAAGAAAATCATGCGTAGTTTGTGGTGTTATCTACAGATAGGGAGACATAAAATTATGTCTGTTTTAATCCCTGTCTCATAGCTTCAATTGTTGAAGTTCCAGGTTCTTGACCTGTAAAGAGTTTGAATGCCAGTACTCCTTGGTACAAAAGCATATCTTCTCCATCTTTTACTTTAATACCTTCTTTTCTAGCCAGTTTTAAAAATGGTGTTTCTTTTCCATATATACAATCAAAAGCAAAACGTGCATTAAAAAAGATATTTTCAAGTCTTCTTTTCTCAAGAGGATACTCTTCATCTTTTAAACCTGCACTGGTACTATTTACAATAAGGTCAAAACTATCCAACATAAAACTATCCCAAGTAAAAGTTTTACATCCAAGTTCTTTAAAAAATTCCAATCTATTTTTACTTCTATTTAAAACAGAAACTTGAATACCTGCTTCTCTAAGTGCCACAGCAATTGCTTTTGCAGTTCCTCCTGCACCCATTAATAAAACTGTTTGTATTTCACCAAAGTCTTCAATAGCTTTCATAAATCCAGGTGCATCTGTGTTGTAAGCAAAAATTTTGTCATCGTGCTTGATATATGTATTTACTGCACCTATTTTTTCAGCAACTCCAACAATTTCATCTGCTTGTTTAAAAGCTGCTTCTTTATAGGGTACTGTAATATTTGCACCATCAATACCTTTTTCTAAGAAGGTTTTTTTCAAAAGTTTCTCTGCTTTTAAATGATACTTTTCATAATGTGCATCTATATTTAAGTTTTTAAAACCTGCATTTTGCATTTGTGGTGATTTGGAATGCTCTACTGGATCACCAAATATTAAAAATTGTTTTGTACTGTTATCAGACATTGTTTACCTTTATTAAAACGTGATTTTATCACAAAATAATTAAATATTTAGTTATTTTTTGTTTTTTCTGTCAAAACACTCTACTTGAATACCATTTTTATCACTTGCTACTATAATACAAAGTTTTTCCGGTGCATTTTTAGGTATAAATTCATATACTCTAAAATTCCAGCCCTTTGCTTCAACATCATAAGACTCTGAAGGTACTACTTCATCTCCAAAACTTTGAAGTTTTTCCCAAACGCCTGCATTAGCAAATGATATGAGTACAAATAGGGCACATAAAATCTTTTTCATTAATTTCCTTTGTTTAATAGTATTTCTGGATTAAATTTTAACCACTCGTCTTTTGCTTCTTTATGTAGTGTAAATTGTGTATTGTTTTTTGCAAGGGCTCCAAATGTATCAGGTGTTGAAAACGAGACTCCTCCAAATACTACTGTGTTGAGAGAATCAGCTTTGATATTCGCTCCAAGAAGAGATAAGTCAATATCTATTCCGCTTACATTATAAAATTTGCTATTTTCCCGTATTAGCTTCTCATATTTTTCATCAACAAATATTTGAATATTTACATATTTAGCATTGTTATCTAAATCAATATCTTCAATAACACCAATGTTAATTTTTTTGTAATAAACTAATGAAGAGGTGGATAATGATCCACTGTCTTTAGCTCTTAAAATAAACCTTTTACCCTGATTTAGAGTACTTTTGCTAGGTTTTGCATTATAAACTTCAAAGTGGTTTTTTAGTTTTCCAGTACCTTTAACAATATTAACATAAGAACCTTTGATGATAGTATCAAGTCCCGATACTCCTTTGAGTGAAATATTTGGCTTTACAATATAAAAAGATGAACCATCTAAACATAGGTTCTTGAAGTTTTCATAAACATATGCTTTTGCATCCAATTGATTTAGGTTTTTATTCAAATTAACGCTGGTTATTTTACCAACTTTGATACCTTTATACATTAGTTTTATATTCTTATGATTAAGTCCTTCTATATCTTCAAAAGTAAGATTTAAAGAATACTTTTTTATAGGAAGATTTTCGAAGTCTGTGTATAATTTGTATTTAAAAGATTTTTTTATTTCTCGATCATCTATTTTAAAACTATTGGTAAGTATAATACTTCCCCGTAATAGGGTTTGCAAAGAGCCCACTTGTATATTGATACCTTCTTCTAATGAAGCTCTGGCCTTAATTGCTTTTTGCATATAAAACTTGCTGTAATCATGGATGAGTTTTTTATATTCTTTTTCAATAAACAAAACAGCGTATGGAGTTTTTCTGGTATCCACAAATTGTTCTATAAAACCAATTTTTGTATTTCGATGATAAATAGGTGCATTTTCGCTTAAGGGTAAACTTCCTTTTGTTTGAATTTTAATTCTAATTCCCTCACTGTATTTTTGTTTTACTGCCAGTAAATCAATTAAACTTTCATACAACCAGTATCTATTTTTAGGGCTTTTTTTATTACTTTTTGTATATTCTAAACCAATTCCACCATTAATAAAAGGATCAATTCCTTCAAAGTTTACTTTTAAATCGAGATTTTTGGACTCAATAAGCGTATTTGAAATAGAATAAAATAGTGTTTTGTCATTGATTAAATGTTGATATTCCACATTGATATGTGCATTAATAAGAATGTGATTTAGGTCTTTTGTAAATTGATGACTTTTTACAAAACCAACTTGGATGTTTTTATAGTAAATTTTACTGCCATTTTTTAAGTTGTAAAGTTTGTCACTTTTAATAGATATATCTATTATTTTCTTTTTCATAATACTTTTATTTGAATCATATAAGGTAAAGGTGTCTGTGTATTTCCCAACCCCAGGTATGATATTAATATAAACACCATGAATTAAGGTATCTAGGTTTTTTATTTGTGTGAGGTCAATTTTTGCATCAACCTTATGGTATTTTGTTCCCTCATTATTAAACTTAGAGAACTTTTTTTCCAATGTGGCTTTAGCAATTATTTTGTTGTTTTCATCTAAATCAATAGATTTAATCACTCCAATTTTAACGCCTTTATAAACAATAGGTGTTCTATTTTCTTCAAGACCTTTTGCATTGTCTAATACAAAAGTGACAATTGTTTTGTCAAAGTCCACTTCTTTGATACTTTTATATAAAATAAATTCATTATTATTTTCTATTTTTTGGGCTTTATCATCAAATGTTTCAAAGGTAATTCCCCCTGAAATTAAAGAAGTGAAAGAATCCATTTCAATGTTAAGCCCTTTTAATCCAGCATTTACCTTAATACCACTGATATTCCAAAAAATAGTTGACTTATTAATCAAGTTTTCGTATTTTTTTTGAATATTGATAAAAACATCCACTCCATTTTTTTCTAATTTACTGGCAATTACTTCACCAATTTTAAACTTTTTATAGAAAATTGGAGTCCCTGTGTTGATACCTGATAAATCTTTAGATTTAAGAGTGATATTTAAACCTTCTTCATTATAATATTTAAAAGGTTTTTCAGTGGAACCAATAAACTTATACTGTTTGGGTATTTTCTCTAAAGCAATCTGATTGATTGTTTTGGGTTTTACTTCAATATAAACACCACCTACAATAGTATCTAATCCAGAAATCTCACTGACACTAAATTTTGGTTTAACAATCCAAAACTCAGTACCTTCTCGTGTAATAAAATCAGCTGCATCTTTATTGATATTGATATGAGCATTGACACTTTTTAAGTCTTTCCCAACTGTAACTTTTGTGATTTTACCAAGTTTATAACCTTTGTAAACCACTGATGTTTTCCCTGCTTTAAAGCCATTTCCATTTTCAAAGTTTACTATGATATCTACGCCTGCTTCACTGATACTTTTATAGATAAGCCAAGAGGTTGCCATTAAAGCAATTAATGGTATTAACCATGAAATATTACTTCTTTTACGTTTTTCAACAACTGCTTTTGGTATTTCGTTATTCATTTTTGTTCCATATTAATTTTGTATCAAATGTGGTAGTTGCTACTATGGTTATAAGAATAACCAAAGTAAAGTACGTGACTGCACTACCTGCTTCTATAAAAGCAATACTTTCTTCCTTGATCAAAGAAGTTAATAATGCCACCATATAAATATCTAAAATTGACCATTTCCCAATAAAATCAATAAACTTATAAAGTTTTAATTTATATATTTTATTTATTCTATTATTATAAAAGTTAAATTTCATTGATAACAGAATAAATAACATTCCCAACAACTTAAATAAAGGAATAATTATACTTGCAATAAAAACAATAATTGCAATTTCCATCATGCCATTGTTTGCCAAAGACATTATTCCAGACATGATTGTATCTGGTGTGACATTACCAAACTTTGATATATTCATCATGGTAAAATAATTTGCTGGAATATATAATAATAGTCCCGTAATAATTAGGGCAAAGGTGAGTGAATAGGAGTTTTCAAATTTCTTTTTAGAAAGAAATTCTCTGGTTGTATGTATTTTGTTCATGGATAAACGAAAAAATATAATATATGCAATAAAAAAGTATATGTTGTCATGAATAGTTACATCTGAAATATCATCAAGTTTAATATAACCTACAACAATAGCGAGCAAATATACTTCAACAAAACTGGTTTTTTTAGTAAAGTTATACATTTTATCTAGAGATTTTAATTTAATGAAGTCCAAGACACCTATTTTTTTCAAGTATATTGTAATAATAACAAAAGAATTCATAATGGGAAAAACAAAGGCAGTTAGAAAGATAATCAGTGAGACAAAGTCAAATCCTTGTTCATGTAATGCAATTGCACTTTGAATAAAAGTAACAGAAAATTCATTTCCTACAAGCTCAAAGCTCATTATGGGATAAATATTTGAAGGAATAAATAGTATCAGTGCCGTAAGCGCATAAATAAAAGCAAATTTGAAATTTAATTTTGAATGTTTATAATAAAGTGAACTGTAACATTGTGAGCACAAGCCTTTTTTGTATGGACCCAAATCAACTACTTGATTTTCTTGCCCACAATGATGACAGATAGTAAATTTTATGTTATTTTTATCTAAATCATTCATAATAAACTCTATCATATAATTACTTTAGTATGACAACTTATGAGTAACTACTTCATGGCCTTTAAATATAGGTTCGTAAAATAGAAATTTTTTAATTCATTATTGATTGAACTTATTTTTGCATTTATTTTATCACAAGTGAGTTGATTCACTCCATTTGGGTTCATAAAATACAATTGAGTACAGATGATTGCTGAATCATATAAATAATTTCTATCAATGTGTAGTTGGTTATATTGTTTTAAATCATCTAAAATAACATTTGAAAAAATATTAAGTGCAATAATAGCCCCAGTGATTCCAATAAGGCTTGAATAAAAAAGTCGTTTGATTAATGTTTTCATTTCTACATTATACTATTTAAAAATTAATGACAATTTAATAATATAAGAGTTCAAGCTATTTTAGAAATAAACTTGAATATCTTGATTGTCTAATATTTCAAAATTGATATTGTAAAAGTCCAATAAGTCGGTGATTTCATTGAGGTTTTCTATTGCCAATTCTTTTTCTTCATGATTTACCTTGATAAATTTTTCTAAGTTTTTATCCCATAAATAACAATAGATTTCATTGATTTTATTTAATATTTCGTCATTAAAGTGTTTTTTTTCGTTTAGAGGTAAGCTAATTGTAAACTCTGCTCCTGTGTATGAAACGTCTTCAAATACAAAAGAAGTGTTCTCAACTTTTAAATTTCCATGCATATGTTTTGAAACTATTTCTGTACTCATATACAAACCAATACCTGTACCTTGGGCTTTATGTTTGGTTGTAAAGTAAGGATCAAATATCTTATCGAGAATGTCTCTTGGAATTCCACCTGCATTATCTTTTATTTTGATAATACCATGATATTTGTCTTTATAAATATGAACAAAGATTAATTTCTTTTCCACTATTGTAGTACTTTCTAAAGCATCTTTTGCATTGGAAAATATATTCATAAGAACTTGAATCAAATCAGTTTCAAGTCCTGTAAGTTCCACCTCTTCAATTTCACTTATTATTTGAATATTACTATTTTTATATTTTGAGTGGATAAGTTTTTGCGTTTTATCATAGGTATTGTGTAAATTGACAAGTGTCTTTTCTTTATTTGATTTGAAAAAATCTCTAAAAGTATTGATGGTTTCAGATAAATGTTCTGTATTATTTAGAACAGTATTAATTGATCGATAAAATTGTTCATCTTCTAAGATTTTATAGTCTTTTTGTAATTTCATACCACTTGCAGCTGCTGATATAATTGAAAGTGGCTGTCTCCATTGATGCGCAATATTTTCAAGCATTTCACCCATGGCTGCCATTTTAGACTGTTGAGATAGGGCATAATCTTTTTCTCGATTACTTTGTACAGCTTTTTTGATTTCATATTCTAGATTGGTATTTATCTTTTCTATTCTTTTTCTATCTGTGATATCAATACGAAGGGCAGTGTACCCAATCATATTCTTATCTTGGTCATAATCAGGATAAATAAGTATTTCAAACCAAAAATCTGTGCCATCTTTGGTTAAGTTTTTAATGGTGTCTTTAAATATATTTCCACTGGTAATGGTTTCCCACATCTTTTTATAAACGCCTATATCATTATCTGGATGTCTTACAATTGAGTGCGTATATCCAATGAGTTCTGACTTCTTATAACCTACTTTTTTACAAAAGTTATCAGACGCATAGGTAATTATTCCATTTAAGTCAGTTTGTGTCATGGCAACATAAGAGTTGGTCATTTCCATTGAATCATTAAGCTTTTTTGTTTTTTCATTTAAGAGTACTTGTAATCTA
>MAAG01000198.1 GCA_002163065.1 Arcobacter sp. 31_11_sub10_T18 | reverse complement strand
GTTCAATTCCATCCTGAGTCAATCATGAGTGAGTATGGTTATGAAATATTAGATAACTTTTTGAAGTTACCAAATAATTAGTAAAGACGTTATGATTAATCTTAAAGGATATCATGACCCTATCTTTTATTTACTACTGTTGTTTATGGTAGTAATATTAATCTTTGTAGCTGATACTTTGAGTATTAGTTATAAAGAATCACTTACTTTTTTTAATGAAGTAGGTTTGCTGAATACTCTGTCTAATTTTTCTACTTCAGTATTTGGACAAAATAACATTGCCCTACGTTTGCCATTTATATTGTTTTATACCTTGAGTTCTATTATCATGTACTCCATTACCAAAGACTATTTTAAAACTGAAACTGATAGATTGATCTCTACACTCTTATTTATGGTTTTACCTGGAGTTGTTAGTGCATCATTGTTGGTACATAATACTATTATTGTTATATTTTGTATTTTGATATATTTGTACTATTATAAAATATATCAAACTCACAATTATTTCTTATTATTTTTATTTCTTTTTATTGATAACTCTTTTGCAATTTTTTATTTGGCATTATTTTTTTATTCATTACGTAAAAAAGAAAATACTTTAATAATAGTCTCATTATTGTTGTTTGGACTTTCCATGCAAATTTATGGCTTTGACTCTAGTGGAAAACCTAGAGGGCACTTCCTCGATACCTTTACCATATATGCATCAATATTTTCCCCGATGATTTTTTTATACTATATATATGTAATGTATAGAATTGGACTGAAAGGTACCAAAACAATTTATTGGTACATTTCAGTAACAGCTTTGGTATTTTCTCTTTTGTTTTCATTTAGACAAAGAATACAGATTGAAGATTTTGCACCTTATGTTGTTGTTACTCTACCTATCATCATAAAGTATTTTCTACATAATTTGCGTGTTAGACTTCCTCAATTTAGACACAGACATTACAATTGGGCTTATTTATCCTTATTTTTACTTTTTATAAGTGTTGTTATCATTTTATTTAATAAACCATTGTATTTGTTTATTAAAAAGCCACAGAGTCATTTTGCATATAAATATCATTTTGCATATGAAATATCTGAAAAATTGAAAGAAAAAAACATTAACTATGTAACTACCAATTACAAATTGGAAAATAGACTCAATTTTTACGGAATAAAAAGTGGTGAAAAATATTTAGTAACATTAAATGAAGCCAATCCATATTTCTTAAAAATACCAATTGAAATATTAGATAAAAAAGTTTTAAATGTGTATGTCTTAAAACTAAGTAGTTATTAACTATAAAATGATTTCCAAAAAATCATTTTCTCTTCTTGAATTACTTTTTATTATTGTTATCATTGCAATTGTATCTCTTAGCTTCTTTCCTA
>MAAG01000058.1 GCA_002163065.1 Arcobacter sp. 31_11_sub10_T18 | reverse complement strand
ACCTTTACCTCAAAACTTTGAAATACTCGAAAAAAATATTAAGGATTACAACAATATTACAGCCTTCAATGTTGGATTGGGTATATCGGACGGAAGTTTTGATATATATATGAGTGATGATAGTGAAAACTTTGGTGGAGCGTCTCTATATGCAGATACATCAGTTGTTAATCAATCATCAAAAGTTACCTGTAAAGTTAGAAGTGCTAATGACATGTTAAAAGAGATTGGAATATCAAAAATTGATTTGATTAAAATTGATACTGAGGGTGCTGAATATGATATCCTTACGAGTATTAATAAAGATTCTATTTCTCAAGTTAAATGGATTACAGGTGAATTACACGGAAATAAAGATTTTGAACTATTAGATTATTTGGAAAAATTAAGCTTTAGTATCTCTATGAAAAAAAGTATAGATAATAAACTCTTTATGTTCAATTGTGCAAAAGAAGACGTTATAAATAAATTAAGTAAAGAAGACAAATTAAATTTATAATAACAGAGAATTGGTAATGACTTCTCTTTTTATAATGTAACTGATATAATCGCAAGACTTATATGAAAATATGAATACTTAGTAATTAATTTAAGGATAATTTTATGAGAATTTTGGGTTCCAAATATTGTGGACATGACAGTGCAATCTGTTTAATAGATACTGTAAAAAAAGATATTTTTGCTATGAGTACTGAACGAGTTACTCGAATTAAACATGACTACTTAGATATTACTCCAATCTTAAATGAATATAACTTTAAAGATATTGACTATGTTTCTCATTCTTACCATGACTTTGAAGATAAAAGTCAAGATGGTGAGCTAAGAGCGAAGATGGTTTATAATAAAGAAATAGAAAAAGCACTTAGAAAAATTATAAAACCAAAATATATTAAAGATTTAAATATTTCTAAATCTGAGAAAAAGAAAAAGATTTTCAATGCATTATTTAATGATTTTAGTAGTTTTAAAGACTATTATGCATCAAAATTTAAAAGAGCTTTTGTGGGTAATTCAGCTGAAGTAAACAAAAAAGTTTTCACTTCTTATATTAAAAAATGTTTTAATGATTATGGTTTAAATCCTAAAGAGATTAGTTTTTATGATCATCATTTATGTCATGCCATACCATCATATTACTTTTCTAAATTTAATGGTAATGATGCTGTCGCATTGACTATTGACGGACAAGGTGATGGATTTTTTAGTAAGGCTTATTATTTTAAGAATGACCTAGAATATAAACTTATTGGTGAATCTAGTGCAGACTGTTTTGGTGATGGGGATAAATTTTTATCTTTAGGTCGGATTTATCATTATTTTACTGAAGCTATGGATTTAAGAGGTGGGAGTGACGAAGGGAAAGTAGAAGCACTAGCGGCTTTTGGTAAACCTGATGAAGGTTTGTACACACAATTGAAAAATGCTACTACAATTGATAATGATAAATTAAGTATTAATTTAGACGTGGAAAAGATACTACCTTTTTATGATATCACCTGGTTGAAAAAACAAAGAAGTAGAATGGGTGATGAAAATTTTTGTGCAGTTGTTCAACGATACTTAGAAGACACTATCGTTGAATATCTAAATTTAATTCATATTAAATACCCTACAAGTAATTTGTGTTTATCGGGTGGAGTTTCTGCAAATATCATTATGAGTTTAAATATTTATGAAAGAACACCTTTTAAAAATATCTTTGTACTTCCTCCTATGGGTGATGATGGATTAGCGTTAGGAAGTGCCATTTTACAGGCAATTGATTTAAAAGAAGATGTTTCCTGGTTGAAAAAATACGAAATGCCTTATTTTGGTGACTCTTATTCTAAGGAAGAAGTTGAAACTGCATTAAAAGAATTTGATAATATTACTTATGAATATCTTGGAGATAAATGGCACAAGGAAGCTGCAACAAGTGTGGCAAAAGGCAGTATTTGTGCCTTATTTAATGGAAAAATGGAATTTGGCCCAAGAGCATTAGGAAATAGGTCAATTATTGCAAATCCAATGTTAAATGATGTCAGAGATCGAATTAACTCAACAGTGAAAAGAAGACCATCTTATCAACCTTTCTGTCCATCTATTTTAGAAGAAGAGAGAGAAAGACTTTTTATAAATAGTTTTCCTCATAAACATATGGCAATTGCATTTAGAATGAAAGACGAGTTTATCAGTGATATTCCATGTTCTGTACATGTTGATGGAACTGCACGTCCTCAATTTGTTGAAGAAAAAGACAATCCTGATTATTATAAATATCTAAAAGAATTAAAAAATATAACGGGCTATGGAGTAAGTATTAATACCTCATTTAACCTACATGGAAGAACAATTGTTAGAACACCTCAAGATGCTGTAGTTGATTTCATTGATTGTAATATTGATGAACTGTATATTGAAGGTTTTCAAGTTAAAAGGAAACATTAAACTTATGAAAGTTAGCGGATTTACATTTATTAAAAATGGTGAAATATTAGGTTATCCCTTTATTGAGTCAATTAAGTCTATTTTACCAATCGTAGATGAGTTTGTTGTTAATGTGGGTGAAAGTGAAGACAATACCTTAGAGCTTATTAAACAAATTGATGATCCCAAAATAAGAATCATTGAATCTAAATGGAATGATAGTATGAAAGATCGTGGCTATGTCTATGGTCAACAAAAAATGATTGCACAGTTTAACTGTACTGGTGATTGGGCTTTTTATTTGGAGGGTGATGAAGTTGTTCATGAAGAAGACTTACCTAATATAAAAGCTGCAATGTTAGAACATCTTAATAATGATGAAGTAGAAGCACTTGTTTTTGATTATTATCACTTTTATGGAAATGCAAGTACCTATCTTTGGTCTCCGGGTTGGTATAGACGAGCGCCTCGAATTATCAAAAACTCTATTCGTTCATATGCTCCTGATGGTCTTTTTTGGGTTGTATTGGATAAAAATAAAGTAGGGCGTTATCCAAAAGCTGCACTCAGCAATGCTAAAATGTATCATTATGGCTGGGTTAGAAGTGAAGAACAGATGAACTTAAAAAGTGAAAAAGTTCAAAAATACTGGGATAAAAAACATAAACAAATTAATTATGCTGATGTGGATTCAAGTATTTTAACGAAGTTTACAGGAACTCATCCTAAAATTGTAGAAAATTGGTTTCCTAAATCTGATGACTTATTTAAAGCAAATCCAAATTATAAACTTTCTAAAAAAGAGAAAAAACATAGATGGATGTTAAAACTAGAAGATAAGTTTGATTGTGAACTAAGTAAAAAACACTACAAATTGGTTAAATAAAGAATACTTAGGTGAAACTATTAATTGAAGTACCCACATGGTTAGGTGATGCTATTATGAGCACACCTGCAATTGAAAATTTTCTAAACTTTTACCAACCAAGCTCTGTTACAATTGTGGGATCATATGTATCGACCCAACTCTTTCTTAATCATCCTGTCATTGATAATATTATTATTGATGATACAAAAAGTTCAAACAATAGATACTTGGCTTTGTATAAACTCTCAAAAAAATTAAAAGATATAGATATTGCTATTAGTTTTAGAAGTTCTTTTGCTTCAAAAGTAATGATGTTTTTATCTGGAGCAAAAAGAAGATACTCTTTTAGTAAAAGCTCATATGAACAGCATCAAGTCTTGAAATACAATGATTTTACAAATAGTATTTTAAAAACTGATTTTGAAGCGAATGATTTGAAAATCTATGCAAGTCCTTTTAAGTATGAAAAACCTACTTTAGGTATAAATCCAGGTGCAACCTATGGAAGTGCAAAAAGATGGTATCCCGAAGAGTTTGCCAAAATTGCTATACAACTTGCACCTAAGTATGATATTGTTATTTTCGGTGGTCCAGGTGAGACGAATATTGCTGCAGACATTGAATCAGAATTAAAACAAGCGAAAGTTACAAACTACAAAAATGTTGCAGGAAAAACTTCGATTCCTGAACTAATCGAAAAAATTGCAGGTTTGGATTTATTTATTACCAATGATTCTGGGCCTATGCACGTGGCTGCAGCTTTTAAAATCAATACCTATGCTATTTTTGGTCCTACGAGGTTTAAAGAAACCAATCAATGGAAGAATCCAAATGAACACTTAATTCGCAAAGATCTCGAATGTTCACCTTGCATGAAACGAGAGTGTCCCTTAGGTCATCATGATTGTATGAAACTTATCACTGCAAAAGATGTTTTGAAAGAAATCAATGCATAAGCTTAATATCTACACTAAAAGCAAAACACTTATAATCAACGAGCTTAACAAACATGCTGATTTAAATTTCCTTGATGATAAATCAGTGAGCACTATTATCCCAGATATTTATTTTCATAGTGGAAAAATTGATAAAAGTCTTATTCCAACTATCACAAAAAGTAAAAAAGTAATTGTTAATTCAAAAAGTGCCAAAGATGAAATAGTAAAAAAAATAGAAGTTGATGAAAATAAAGTGCATGTGATTTATCCTGCCATTAAAAAATTAGACATCAATATTAAAGAAGCCAGAAAAGAATTCTGTGAAGAATTAGAGATTTCTAAAAAAACTAGAATCATCTTTTTTACTGCAAGAACATTAAAAACAAATGGTGTGAAAGAACTCTTTGACATTCTTCTATCTTTAAGTAATGATAATTACAAGTTAATCATTGCCAGTGACAAAGAGCAAATAACAACATTGAAATTTCAAATAGCAAAATATAATCTTGATGACAAAATAATCTTTTACGAAGATTTTAAAAACATGGATTTGTTATATGCTGTGAGTGATATCTTTGTATTACCTACGTATGTTAAAAATTTTTCATTGAGCATTTTAAAAGCTATGTCATTAAAAACTGCTGTGTTTGTAAGCTCAACCAACAGTGCACGTGAGTTGGTTGATATTTTTGCAACAATGGAATCTCCAAGTGATCCCAATACTTCCTTTAAAATTGATGCACTATTAAGTGAGAAGGATGATTTAAAACTGATAAAAAAATCAAACCAGAAAATTGCAAAAGATTTTTATATTGAAAAACAAATACAAAGACTATTGTCAATTTTAAATATAACTTAAGAAATATTAGATATAATACGCGAATATTTATATAGAACAAGGAAAAATTATGTCAAGAAGATGTGCAATATCTGGAAAAGGGCCAATGTCTGGAAACAACGTTAGCCACGCTAAAAACAGAACTAAAAGAAGATTTTTACCAAACTTAAGAACAGTAAGAATTACATTAGAGGATGGAACTTCTAGAAAAATTAGAATTTCTGCAAAAGAGTTAAGAACTCTTAAGAAAAACTCATAAGGCTCTAAGTAAAGTGCTTACATGAGCATCTTTAGAACTCTTAAAAAGAAATTGGGCTGGAAACTAAGAAGTTCCAAGCCTGATTACGATGTCAACCCTCTACTATATTCTCAATTAAAACCCTTTAGATTACCTTTAGTATTAGTCCAAGTTATTATGATGATTGGAACAATAGGTTATATTGTTATCGATGATTTTGAAATTCTTGATGCTATTTATCAAACGGGAATCACATTTACTACTGTTGGATTTGGTGAAATTGCACCAATTTCTGAAGCCGGTAGATTTTTTACTATTACACTTATTATTTTTGGATTTGCAGTATTTACACTTTCAACAGCAATTTTAATTGATGCGGTTGTCAAAGGAAAACTGTTTGAACTTTATAAGGAGAGAGGAATGCTTTATAAAATAGCACGTTTAAGACGACATTTTGTTATCTTTCATCATAACGAATACACAGTACAGTTAGCAAAACAATTTAGAGAAAATCATGTTCCTTTTGTTGTTGTAGATGCTAGAGATGATATGGAACAAATTGCAAAAGAGTTTGGTTATCCATATTATATAAATGAAGAACCTTATACTGAAAAAGCATTTTTGAAAACACACTTATCTAGTGCAAAAGGTGCTATATCTTTGTCAAAAAATATTTCAGATAACATTACTTTGATTGCCTCAGTTCGTCTGTATGAGAAAGAATTGGGTCGATGGCCTTATCTAATCATCTCAAATGCTGAAACACATCATGACAAAGAACGATTAATTAAACTTGGAGCTGATAAAGTTGTAGCTCCTCCATCTCTTATGGCCAAAAGAGTTACAGCTATGGCAATAAGGCCGGACATGGAAAATGTACTGGATGAATTTTTATACAAAAAAGATACTCCTATTGATATGGAAGAAGTTTTTGTAAAAGAAGACAGTTGGTTAGTTGACCATACTTTAAAAGAAATTCACCTAAGAGATAGAATGAAAGTTAGTGTTATTGGAATTACTGAAACCAGAGGGCGATTTATTCAAATGCCTAAAGGTACAACTATCATACGAGCAAAATGTAAATTATTGTTGGTTGGTAGTCACAAAGGTATTTCAAAAGCAAAAAAATTAATTAATAAAAAAGAAAAACCATTGGAAATAGATAATGTCATTTAGTATTTTCCCAATAAAGGGACACATAGATCAAATAGAAGGTATATATTGTGATGGAATTAGCGCAGGGCTAAAACCAAATGATCAATTAGATATGGGTTTTATATATAGTGAAGAACCTTGTGATATAGAAGCTGTATTTACTTTAAATAAGTTTCAAGCAGCACCATTAAAACATTACCAATTATATAATAAAGATTTTAAAACAAATTTTATTTTAATCAATTCTAAAAATGCTAACGCAATGACGGGCCAAAAAGGAATTGATGATATCAATACTATTTTTGATAGTTTAAAAGATAAAATTGATTTGGTAAATCCAATTATGAGTTCAACTGGAGTTATTGGAAATCCTTTACCTATTGAGAAACTGGTTAAAGGCGCTAACTCTTTTGATTTAAAAGCAAAAAGTGGTGAAAACCTAAAAAAAGCCATCATGACAACGGATGCTTATCCCAAAAGTTGTTTATATGAAGTAGAACTCGAAGATGGCTCTACTTTTAAAATAGGTGCTGTTGCTAAAGGTGCTGGGATGATAAATCCTAATCTTGCAACAATGTTATGTTTTATCACTACAGATGCAGACATTCCTAAAGAGCATATGAAAGAACTTTTGGAGTTAAACTCTCACTCAACTTTTAATGCCATCAGTGTAGATGGTGACACATCAACAAACGATACAGTATTTTTACTCGCCACTAAAAAGTCAAATGTATATGACAAGGAGGCCTTTAAAGAAGTTCTTCGTATGGTAATGCATGATATGGCTATGTTAATGGTAGCTGATGGTGAAGGGGCTAAAAAAGCTGTGGCTTTTGAAGTAGTTGGAGCTGCATCCAATGAAGAAGCAGAAATTGCTGCTAAAGCACTTTCAAATTCTTTGTTGGTTAAAACTGCATTGTTTGGTGAAGATCCAAACTTTGGAAGAATAGCATCTACCATAGGAGCTTCAAGAATTACTTGTGATGAGAATACTCTGCTGATTTCTTATAATGATGTCTTGGTATTTAACAAAGGTGAA
>MAAG01000055.1 GCA_002163065.1 Arcobacter sp. 31_11_sub10_T18 | reverse complement strand
ATTTGTATATTTGTAAAGGTTAAACTGGTTTCTGTTGTTAAATCTAAAGTATTGACCATATTAATAAAATCGCCACCTGCACGCTGAATGGAAGTTGATAAAGCTGCTTGCATGGCATCTACTTTAGCAAGACCAGATCCAGCAACTGCAGCTGTAGTTGTTGTTACATTAAAAGCAGCATTATTAATTTTTGCACTTCCTGTAGATAAATCACTACCTGGAATTAATGAGGTAATAGTTATATTTCCTGCAGTATCTGCTGAGGCATCATATCCTTGAATTGTTGAGAGTTTATCTGCAAACATGTTCATGGTAGTTTGAGCATCAGTATTAAACTCTTGACGAAAAGAATTTCCATTGACAACTACTTCTATATAATCACCTGTTTGTGTTAGATCAGTAGCAAATGAAGTAAATGCGATAGAATCAACTTGAGCCACAGGAGATGTACCTGTAACGGGACTTGCAGCATATGAAGATAACGCACTATTATAAGCTGTTGTTAAAGCAATGGCATCAGAGATTTTTGCACTTGCAGTTTTATACGTACTTCCAGAAATTCCATCCGTAGCAGCTGTTTGTACATAATCAGTAGATTTGGCATTGATGGTTTTAATTTCAGTTTGAGTTTCAATTACTTGAGAAGATATAGTCTCTGTAAATGGATATGACATAACATTAACGGTGGCATGAGTGGAAGTAACTGTTGGTGTCGTTCCAACACTTAAACCTTGAACATTAAATCCATTTGCAGTTTGCAATGTCCCGTCACTACCAATTCTAAAGTTTCCGGCACGAGTATATAAAGTTTCAGCTTTATCAGAGTCATAAACAGTGAAAAAACCTTTTCCATTAATAGCTAAATCATAATCAGCACCTGTGAGTTTAAAATCACCTTGCCCAAAATCTTTTGTTACAATTCCTGCTTGCGCACCTTTTCCAACACCATTAGTATAAGCTTGATCTGCAAAAGAAACAGTATCAGCTTTGTATCCAACAGTATTAATATTTGCAACATTATTTGACTCTGCGGTTAAAGCATTTTGATAGGCATTCATTCCTGAAATACCATTCCATAAAGCTGGCATCATGACAAACTCCTTAGTATACTTTAGTTACATCATTATAACTAATCGTTGTAGAAGTATCTGAATACACAAAATCCGAACCTTTATATTGATACTCTTCACCTTCTGCTTTAGTGACAGCATCACCGTTAGCATTTTTAATAGCAACTAGACCATTTGAATCAGTTACTATTCTTCCAGCAGAATCAAGCTCTAGGAATTCATCAAGTTTGTCGCCATTTCCATCAAAAACTTGTCCATTTGAATCAAAATTCAAATATGCATTAGTTGTAGGGTTTAAAACCATATCTTTAATACCAATGATTTCTTGTGCATTTAAATATACATCTCCATCTTGAAGTTCGACAGTATTAACTTTATATGATTTTAAAGAACCATCTTCATTAGCTTGACCATTTTCAATAGTTCTTCCCATAACATTGGTTGCACTTGAAAGTGAAGTCTGAGCAAAAGAAGTTTGAAGCGCTTTCATTGCATTTGCCATTTCTAAGTTGGTCTCAATCGAAGACATTTTTAACTGAGAATCCATCATAGAAGATGAATCCATTGGCTTAGTTGGATCTTGATATTTTAGCTCTGTTAACATCAATTTTAAAAAGTCATCATTAGATAGAGTATCATTACTTACTCCCGTAGTATAACTATTTCCATATTGATCAACTGCACTTGCAGTTTGTACATTATCTACTGCCATGATATACTCCTATATTAATTTTTCATCAAAAAAGTATCGAACAACATTATCTGAATCCATAGAATCTTGTAGTCTAACTGCAAGTTTTTCTTCTATCACAATAATATCGCCAGTACCCACAATTCTAGTATTCACAAAAATATCGCCACCTGCTCCTGCATTTTTATCCAGGGATAATATGTCACCTTCACTAAGGTTTAGAAATTCTTTTATAGTAATATCAGAGCTTCCTAACATAACATCAACAGTGATTTGTGTGTCTACGAGTAAATCGTAGTCTCTTTCGCTTATTTCCATTTTCACACTTTTATAATGAATTTTATACTTAAGATTAGTATATCATAAAGAATTTTGAGACCTATAGGAATAAATAATATTTTTGGTGTATTTATAACAAATTGAAGTATTTTAATCTAGTATTAAAAAATGGCTAGTATTAAATAACATGATCTAAAGATTCTAACATTGAATTGACCTTCGATTCAATATTTCCATCAAAGTTACCCAAATCACTGGCAATAACAACACCACCAGCTGTGACATTTATATCTTCATGAAGTTCAATAAATGATTCTAAATTTAGCTCATCTTTTAAAATCACATAATCTTTTGGATTAAGATGTATGCTTATTTTAGAGGCAGTTTTGATTTTGTTTAACAAATTAACTATAGTCTCTTTTGCAATATTTGCAGAATTACTGGATACTTCCAAACCAATTATTTTTTTAGCAATTGACATGGAGGTTTTTAATATTTTTGTTTCCATCTGAAAAGTTGCTTGTTCAAAAAAAGAGGCATAATGTTTCAAGTCTTTAATAGCTTCAACAACTTGTTTATCAATGTCTCTTCCAGATACTCCATTATTTTCTATATTGGTAATTTTTGAATTTAAAGTTGCAAATTGAGTTTGTAACTTTTGAAGTTCAGCTAATACGGGATCAACATTTCCATTAATATTGGTCTCATTTAACTTTGCAACATTTTGCATTTCTTGATTTTGGTTGGAAACATTTCCACCTGAAAAAGTTCCAAGCTCATAACTTTGAATGCCTTCTTGATTATTAGCTTTTACTATTGTTGCATTTGAATACACATTATTATTAGCCATTATTCTTCTTCTTCCATTTCTCTATCTATAACACCTTCTTCTATGAGTTTTTGTGCAACATCCAACATTTTTCTTTGTGCTACTTCAATGTCTTTAATTTTAACTTTTGTCAGCATTTCAAATTCTTCTTTAAATCTATCTCGAGCTCTTTGACTCATTGCTGATGTAACATTGTCCATATCTTCTTCAGCTGCATTTTTCATAGCAACAGCAACATCTCCTGTATCAACATTTTGAAGTACCTTCATAATATACTCAGGGTCCAATTTAAGTAAATCTTCGAATACAAACATATTCTCTTTAATTTTAGTTGCTAAGGAAGTATCAATACCATTAATATTTTTTAATATATCTTGCGATTTTGGTCCCAGTCTATTTAACATGTCTGCCACAACTTTAACTCCACCAACATCTACAATAGAAGATAATAAAGATTCAAGCTTCTTTTCTAGTACAACTGAAATAGTTCGAACAACATCAGGAGAGACATCTTTAATCGTAGCCATTTGCATGGTAACTTTTACTTTTATGTCTTCTTCTAGTTGAACCAATACTTCAGCAGCATGAATAGCATCCATATGTGCTAGTACAACAGCAATGGTTTGGGGAGATTCATCTTTAATAAAATCTGAGAGTTGTTTTGGATTAATTGCATCAAGATAAGAAAAAGCTTGAGAAGCAAGCTTAATCCGAGATAATTTAGCTAATACAGCATCTGCTTCAGCTTTTCCCAAAGATTTATATAAAATATCTTTTGCATATTCATATCCACCTGAACTGATGAAACCTTTAGATCTAGTAAACAGGTGAAATTCATCTAAAACTGCAAGAGAAATTTCTTTATCAATTGAACTGATATGAGTAATCGCAGTGGTTATATCTTCTACAAGGTTTTTTTGCATGTGTTGAAACACTTTTACAGTAGCTTCTTCGCCAATAAGTACGCAGAAATGAGCAACACGCTCAATCATTGACATACCTTTTAACATATCCTTATTATCACCAGATTTTTTGTCTTTAGCCATTCATAACCCTATCAAGTTTTAAATTTTGAGTCACCCTCAGATAATAACAATTCTAACATATTTGCTATTTCATGAGGACTATCATTTATTTCTTTATCAAGTTCTTCAATTAGAACTTCATATTTTGCTGCACCTTCTTCATCTAAACCTTCAATATTATTCATGATTTGACTTTTTATTTTGGCTTTTAATCTACCATGGGCAGTACCAGTATCAAACTCATGGGCAAACTCATCTAAAAAGCTCATATCAACTTCGGCCTCATCAGCACTAGGTTTTTTTGCTTTCACTGTATCATTTAAGATGACAACCTCATGATTGGCGATAAACTTTTTATAGAACACAAACAATAGAACTGCAGCAATCAGATATTGAATATATTCTCCAAAATCTCTAATAATTGATTTAATCAAAGCAATATTATCTGTTCCATCATCACTGGCAACTTCAACTGTTTGTCCATTTTCAGTTACTGTAGTACTGGCAATTCCAGCAGACTGAGAGCCTAAAAAAATAAAATCTTTAACAGTAATTTTGTCCCCTCTCTTATCTACAAACCCTACTGCTTCTTGGACAATTTCTCTTACAGATGCTAAAAACTCTTCTTTATTTTGCAAATCTTTCAGTACAGTTGAATCAAAGGTAACAGCAGCAGAAACTTTTTTAATTGTAGCGTAAGCATTGTCTTTTTGATTAATTATTTTCTTTGATATCTCATAGTTGGTTGTATTTTTGGTATTTTCACTGGAGCTTTTACTGGCACCTTGACTACTTGATGCATTTGGGTCCTCAATATTACTCTGAACACCAACTACACCTCCACCTTGTTTTTCATTATTCGAACCAGTGGATGAGCTTTCACTTGTTTGTTGGCTTCTAATGGTCCCCTCAGGATCAAATATCTCTTCTTGTATTTCTTGTTTAACATAACTTAAATCAACAGTAACTCGTGCAACTACTCTATCTTGACCAATAATTGGCTCAAGTAATGAGATAATTTTAGTTTCAAATTCTTGTTCTAACTTTTTTTTGAATTTATTTTGTTTTGAAAATTTCAAGTTATCAATATCATCAACAGAATGTTCTAATAAACTCCCATCTTGATCAATAAGATTAATATTCTCGGGATCTAAATTGGATACAGCAGATCCAATGAAATTCTTAATTCCATTAATTTGTTTTTGAGTTAAAAAAACTCCAGGTTTTACCGTTAAAACTGCTGATGCAGTGGTCACTGTTTTTCTTTGAGTAAAAATAGTATCTTTAGGAATGGCGATTTTAACAGAGGCTCTTAATACTCCTGAAAGTGATTCCAAAGATCTTGACAGTTCACCTTCTAATGCTCTTAAGTATTTTACTTTATTTTCAAAATTTGTTGTACCCAATGAGGATTTTTCAAAAATCTCCCAACCACTATGTTGGCTTGTAGCTGCATCAGAAGTAACAAGTTTTATTTTAGCAATATTAACAAACTCCTTACTGGTTTTCAATGTAAGATTATTCCCACTACCAATAACAGAGAACGGAACCCCTGATGTTTCCAATTCAGTACTTGCTAATAATACTTGGTTTTTAGTTAAATTTGAAGCAATCGTATAGTTTAATTTTTCTTCTTGTGCTTTTAAATTAGAATAAACTAAGAGTCCTACAAGTAACACAAAAAGAAGGGAGAAGCCTCCAATAATAACAGCTCTTTGTGCAGCATTTAAATTATTTACAAACTTAAAAAGTTGATCCATTTATATTTTTATCCTAGTTAATTTTTTGCAGAAGATTCAATCATACTTTTGAAAAACCTTGAATCTTTTTTAATTGCTGATTGTATTGCATGAAACTCAGTCCTGTTTTTTGACATTTCACTTATTTGTTGATCCATAGAAACGTTGTTCCCATCATTTTGCTCTTGTAAATTTTGAACTTCAACTAAAGTTGATGTGGACTTGTTGTTCATTTCAGCCTGAATCTTTATATGATTATGGTGAGTCACATTTAATTTTAAATCACTATTAGTTTTGGCTAATTTAAGTTCATTTTCAAAAACCAATTCTTTTGTTTTATAATTTGGTGTATTGATATTAGCAATATTACCAGTTATAACTTTTTGCCGCTCAGCGGTGTGACTTAAACGTTGAAACAATAAACTTGATACATTACTTGCTTGCATAATTACTCACCTTATCCTCGACCAAGTTTTTCTATGAGTGATTTACTCATTTCACCAATAGTTTCAATAGCTTTTTGAGATTGAGCAAATCTTCTGTGGGCTTCTATTAATGATACCATGGTATGTACTGAGTTTACATTAGAACCTTCAATAGAGCTTTGTAAAACGTAATCGTCATTGCCCTCAATATTTTCTACTTTTTCATTGTCTAAAACTCTATAGGTATTATTTCCAATTCTCTCCAAGTTTGTATAATCTGTTTTTGCAACAGCCACAAACACTCCAAATCCATCTTCAGTGGCAATTGGGTCACCATCTGCATTTAAAACTTCCATTCCTGAACCATTCACAAGTAAACCATCTAATTTATGAAAAGCACCGTCACGAGTAAGTAAGGTTTCGCCACCCTCACCTCTTATTTTAAAAAAAACATCTTTTTTAACAATTGCAAAGTCTAAAGGATTTGATGTTGGTGTCACTGCTCCTTGAGAATTATTTATAAACTTGTTATCAATTTTGGGAATGGTATTTAATACCGTATTAACTTTACTGGCTTGAGTATTATTTTTTTCAGCTTTATTTAAATAATTGTTAAAGGAACCTTCACTTAATCCTTCTTCTTTAAATCCATGAGTATTAGAATTTGCCAAGTTATTGGAAATCAAATCAAGTCTATTAATTTGATTAATCATAGCTGCTGCTAATGGGTATGTACCTTGGTTCATCTATTTCCTCCTTTTTTAATTAATTGCCAAATTCGGCAATTAAAGCATCTAAATCTTGTTCATCAACTAAATTACTATTAACATCTCCATGAATATGTTTAGCAGTAGCTACATCATGATAATCGGTTTCATCTTCAAATAAATTATTTAGATAAGTCGATAGTTTTTTAATCACAGACATAACCCGTTCTATTTTTTGTCTATTAATATCGTGAAATTGCATTAATTCCATAGCTTCAAAAAGTTGAGCGTTTTCAGCATTTGTTCTATCGATTATATCCTGTGGAACTGCTTGCAAAGATTGAGCAAGCTCTAGGTTAGCCTTAAATGAAGATATATTTGGAAATTTTTTGCTTAACGAGTCTAAAAGCACTATTTGCTTGACTAAAAATTCGTCCATTTTTTTGGAGCTTTTTTGGATTTCATTGTTTTCATCTAAAATAAAACTAAGAACATCAAAAATTTTAGAAGCTTTTTCTTCACTGTCAGTTGCCACTTCACTTAATTGATTTACAACCTTTGTGTTTTTTTCAACAGGAAATGGAAAAACACCTTGGTC
>MAAG01000008.1 GCA_002163065.1 Arcobacter sp. 31_11_sub10_T18 | reverse complement strand
TTTTTATCCCATCATACGTAATAGCGTCTAACGTGAAATCACCTGAAGTATGTATTGATATTTGGGATAGAGTCAATGACGTTTATTTCGAAAATAATTCTTATGATGAAGTTATAGAAATATTTAGAGTTGGAGCTGATGAAAAGTGTAAAAGTACTGGTTTTTATTTTCTAAAATTAGGCTGGTTGGCGGTTCTAAATTCAGATTTTGAGCTTGGCTTAAATAGCTTTGACCAAGGTATCGCATTAAAAAGTGGCTATGTTAAACAGCTTAAGTTGGCTAAGGCTGATTATTATTTTCAATTAGGAGCAAAACAAGAAGGAGAACAACAGAAAATTTACTTAATAAAATCGGAAGCTGAATATAAAAAGTTAATTGAAAACATACCAAATTTTTATGATGCATATAATAAATTTACAGGGTTATTGTTGGTTTTAGGGAAATATGAACAAGTAATTCAGTATGGTAAATTAGCATTGGAAGGAGGAGAGTATGAATTTTCATACCGCAATCTGACTATTTCTTACCAAAAGCTTAACCAATACATGTCAGCTATTACGTCTATGAAGAAAGCTTTTTCTCTAAATAAGGACATATTTGGAGATACGGATTTTATGTTAGCAACAGCTCTTTCGTATAGTTCATTAGGGAAGTTTGAGCACTCACTAAAAGTGTTGCAAAAATTAGTTGAGCTAAAGCCCAAAGCTATTAATGAAGATGATTTTCAAAATGTTGCTAAATACATAAGAAATGAGGTTCAAAAAAAGGAAACGAAAAAATAAATACTGTTGTCAATCCTCATATGACAGCTAAATGGTTATAAAGCGACAAGGAAAGTATATATATTAGTATATAACGTCTTTTTTGTGGCAGCTACTGCCCTTTGAGCAGTCCGGTGTATGAATTTTTATTTTTACTTGAGAAATTCAATATTTCAAAAATATCCTAACGACAAGTTGGTGCGCATTCCTGACATTATCCTCAAATATTTTGCTATATATTTTCTAATGAATTATTTTAAGCATGTGTTACGAAGCCACCTTAGTATCAGTCCTTAACTTTGAAACATCCCTTGTAATAGACTGATTTTATTGCTCTTAATTGCATCTACTCTTATTTCTATTACTGAGTATTCTTCGTATCTCAATGTTTTTGAAAAAAACTTAACTCATCCACTTTCTAATGCATTGAAACTATGGGATATTGTCGGCATTATATTTTAATTGTGTGGCTAGCTGATACTGAGAAGTACACACAATAAGCGTTATACGTTTTTACAGTCCTGCACTCATTGCAGGTTGCGGCGAGAAAAATGATCTAAGGAAAGGAGCTTTATAAATGGCATATATTACATATTATCCCAGTAAAAAATACTCATCTTCTTT
>MAAG01000045.1 GCA_002163065.1 Arcobacter sp. 31_11_sub10_T18 | reverse complement strand
AGCCTTTGCTATGCATAATATCACTGGTGGTCCTCAATTTATCCGTGAAGAAATGGATATTGTATATGCGATTATTTTTGCAAACTTTGGACAAGTCTTTTTACTGATTATCTTGGGACTATTGCTTATTCCTGTTTTGGCTTCAATTATTAAAGTAAAAATGACTTATTTAGTTCCTTCAGTTCTTGTGCTTGCTGTTTGTGGTGCATTTGGATTGACTGGAAATATGTCAGGACCGATTACTGTGTTGGTTTTTTCAATGATAGGATGGATATTTAGAAGATATAATTTCTCAGTACCTGCAGCTGTTATTGGAATGTTATTGGGTTCTATGGCAGAGAGTTCTTTGGTACAAACTTTACAAATATCTGGAGGTGATATCTCTTATGTATTTGAGCGACCTATCACTTTGGTTATTCTTACCTTATTATTATTTTCACTGTTTGGTAAAAAATTAATTAAGAAATTTACTAAAACCGCTTAGTATTTATTATAAATATCAACATAATTATCATCTAATTATGTTGGTGTTTATACACCTAATCTACATTAAAAACTTTAGTTATATATTTATCTTCATCCATATTATACTGAACAACTTCAACAATATCTTTTTTTAATTTCCACACAGCTTGTTTATCTACTAAGGAATATGCTCCATAGTACTTGTACCAAAATCTCCTCCAAAACAGTTTAGGAGTTTGATATGTGGACTAAGTGATGTTATATTTAAAACTTTAGGAGTACTAACACCCACAAGTAATTTTAAAGGTTTTTCAAAACCATTAACTTTAACGTACTTGTCTTTAGCTTCGTAAGTAGTGTAAGATTCAAGTGAAAATAGTTTAGTAGCAGTACAATTAAAAAATTATATCATTAAAGAGGGAAGATAATAGAAATAACTAGCCCTTTATCATTTGAAGCTTGTACCGTTGCATTATGTAACTGGGCAATTTGTTTTACTATGCTCAAGCCTAAACCGCTTCCACTCTTAAGTGAATCAACCCTATAAAATCGATTAAATATATTTTCTAAATCTTTTTTTTCTAATCCCTGACCTTCATCTTTTACATTGAGCCAAATTGTATTATTGTGTCGTTCTAAACTCACCGTGATGGTTCCCATTGGGTTATTTTCTCCATCTACGGCGTAATACAAAGAGTTGTTGATAATATTGTCCAACATACTTTCTATCATAATAACATCTGCACTGATAAATATCTCTTCATCTCGACTCTCATAAGCAAATTCAAAACCCTTTGC
>MAAG01000034.1 GCA_002163065.1 Arcobacter sp. 31_11_sub10_T18 | reverse complement strand
ACTTATTCTAATTGATATCCATAGAAACAAAGAGTATCTTGAAATAATAATTAAAGATAACGCAGGTGGTATTTCTGACGAAATTATTGATAAAGTATTTGATTCTCATTTCACAACTAAAGAAGATATCGAAGGTACTGGAATAGGTTTGTATATGTCAAAAATAATTGTAACTGAGCATATGAAAGGCTCAATTGAAGTGCGTAACTCAAATTTTATCTATGAAGAAGAAACTTATACTGGAGCAGAGTTTAAAATTACAATTCCAAAAAATTTAAGCCAAACTATTTAAACTAGTAGCAAATTAACCACAAGATAAATCTTTTGAATTTGATGAATCCAGCGAGACATCCTTTTCTTTTGAATATTCTTTTCCCCAGTCATGTAAATCCAGTAAAATAGGTATAAGTTTTTCACCCATAGGAGTTAATTTATATTCTACCTTTGGCGGAATTTCAGGATAAACTATACGAAGTACAATTCCTGAGTCTTCTAGCTCTCTTAATTGCTGTGTTAACATCTTCTGACTGATATTAGGTATGAGACGTTTAAGTTCACCATTTCTTTTTATACTATCTTTCAAACACCAAAGAACTAAGGCTTTCCATTTTCCACCAATAATATCTGTAGCCAATTGAAAGAAGCAGTTATACTGTTTTATGCTTTCCATTGTAAATTACTCCTAATTCCTAAACCATCATTTATCTTTTATATGATATATTTTGTCTGATTTTAGCATATAGGTACTTAAAGGTAACTATAGAACTAAAAAGTATATACTTGACAATAATATCTCAATAAGATATTATTCCACATAATTTAAAAATAAAAGGAAATAAAATGGGAAAATATATCGAATTAACAAATGAAAATTTTGATACAACAGTAAACGAAGGTGTATCTTTAGTAGACTTCTGGGCTCCATGGTGTGGACCTTGTAGAATGATCGCTCCAGTAATTGAAGAATTAGCAGGTGATTTTGAAGGTAAAGCAAATATTTGTAAAGTAAATACAGATGAGCAACAAGACTTAGCAACTAAATATGGTGTTAGATCTATTCCTACAATTTTATTCATGAAAAATGGAGAAGTTGTAGATCAAATGGTTGGTGCTAGTTCTAAACAAGCATTAACTGATAAACTTAACGCACACATCTAATAATTTATAAGGCAACTCCTCTTTGGAGTGCCTTTCTTTAAGTTCCCCTCTCTCTTCAAATTTCTTAAGTATCCATCAAGTAACACTCAAATAATAAACAAATAATAAGCAAATTAGCCTCAAACATAAATAGGCTTATCTAAAAGCTATTTTTAGATAAAATCACTCATTATTACAATAGGATTCAAAGATGATACAGTTTTTAGAAGAATCAAAAAAAACAAGTGCAGTTATTGCAAATTTAAGTACAAAAGTTAAAAATTCAGTTTTAAATCAAATGGCAGATGCCTTAGAAAAACATTGTGACTATATAATTTCTCATAATGATATAGATATTAAAGCTGGAAAAAAGAACAACTTAAGTGATGCATTAATGGATCGATTACTTTTAACTGGTGAAAGAGTTCAGAGTATGGCTACAGCAATTAGAGAAATTGCTACATTAAAAGAACCTGTTGGAAAAATCATTGAAGGATGGGTTACTGAAAATGGCTTAAATATTCAAAAAGTTTCAGTACCAATTGGAGTTATTGGCATTATTTATGAAAGCCGACCAAATGTGACCAGCGACACAGCCGCATTATGTTTTAAAAGTGGAAATGTATGTGTGTTAAAAGGTGGAAAAGAAGCTGAACATTCAAATAAAGCAATTGCTGCAGTTCTTCAAGATGTATTAACAAAAAATAAATTACCACAACATGCTATTGCTCTTTTACCTGACTCCTCAAGAGAAGGGGTTGATATCCTAATCAAACAAGATAAGTTTGTTGATTTGATTATTCCTAGAGGTGGAGAAGCACTTATATCACACGTAAGTAAAAACTCCTCTGTTCCTGTTGTAAAACACGATAAAGGTTTGTGTCATACATATGTAGATAAAAATGCTGATGGTCAAATGGCTATTAATATAGCTATTAATGCAAAATGTCAAAGACCAGGTGTTTGTAATTCTATGGAGACATTGTTGGTTCATAAAGACATTGCTGCTTTAATTCTTCCACCACTTCATGAAGCGTTCATTCAAGAAAATACAGAACTTAGAGGTTGCGACTTCACAAGGAAACTGATTGATATTCAATGCGCAACCCATGAAGATTATGACACAGAATACTTGGCAAATATTTTGTCAATTAAAATTGTAAAAGATGTGAAAGAGGCCGTTTTTCATATCAATAAGTTTGGTTCAGGTCACTCTGAAGCCATAATCAGTGAAAACTATACAGCTGTGAATTATTTTTTAGATAATGTGGATGCTGCAGCTGTTTACGCCAATGCAAGTACACGATTCACAGATGGTGAAGCTTTTGGATTTGGAGCAGAAGTAGGTATTTCTACTAGCAAACTTCACGCACGAGGTCCTATGGGAATCAATGATTTAACAACATACAAATTCAAAATACATGGAAATGGACAAACACGATAACTTAGATAAAATATTTTCAAAGGAATATACTTATGAGCGATACGTTAAACCAAGATACACAAGATGATATACTAGAAAGCGGGTCTGATAATACGATACTTAATGTTATATTTATAAGCATTATTATGGGAATGGCTATTGTGGGTTATATGTATGGAAACTTTGGAAGTGTTTCCCAAGAAGAGTTAGATAATGAGTATGTTCAAAAGAGTACAGTTACCTATAACACTCTCAATACAAATGAAAAAAACAACTATATTGAAAAAGACAAGTACTTAGATGAAATTGACAAACTAAAAAATCAAGAACCAAAAGTTGTTGAAAAAATAGTTGAAGTTGAAAAAGTTGTGGAAAAGATTGTTGAAGTTGAAAGAAAAGTAGAAGTAGTAAAAGAAGTTGAAAAAATAGTGGAAGTGGAAAAGATAGTTTATGTGGATAAAATTATTGAAGCTGAACCTAAAATTGTAGAGAAGATTGTTTACAAAGAAAAAATTGTAATGTCTGAACCTAAAGTGATTTATAAAGATAAAGTTCTTCAAGGTGATACTAAAATTGTTGAAAAAACAGTTTTTAAAGATGTTGTGATTGATAAGTCTAAGTTTAAAGTTTTTAGATGTTATGGGATGAGCCCTAGTGGATATCGACTTTCTCATAAATGTGAGCATGGTTTAAAAAAGTTTTTGGATAAAAACAAAGATGCAAAATCTTTTGAAGTTATTGGAATTATGAATCCCAAAGATTTTAGAACCATTGTTATTTTAAAACAAAAATTAGAACTTCTTAAAAAACTTGATTTAAGTGGAGACCAAGTGGATACTTTAAAACATTTGGTTGCAGTTGGATTGGATAAGTTAAGAGTGAATGAAACCATTTGGGAAGTTAAAAAAATATTGGGACGAAAAGCAAACGTTACTCCTGTCTCTTATGATGTGAATTCACATCATTATAGAGGTACAGTTGTTCGAGCTTATAAATAAGGAAATAGATGGAAAAATTAAAAATTTGGCATAATGAGAAATGTACAAAATCAAGAAATGCACTTGAGTTATTAAATGCCTCAGGTATAGAAATAGAAGTCATTAATTATCTTGAAAACAGACTAAGTAAAGATGAGATAAAAGATGTCCTTAGACTAATAAATACTAATGCTAGGGGTTTAATGAGAGTAACAGAACTTTTATATAAAGAGTTAGACTTAAATAATGATTCTTTAAGTGAAGAAAGTTTAATTCAAACTATGGTTGATAATCCCTCTTTAATTCAACGTCCCGTGGTGATTTACAAGGGGAAAGCTGCACTAGGTAGACCAATAGAAAATATCTTGGAGCTTATTTCTTTCTAATAGATGAAGTATCACTTTTGTTAATCCTGCAAAAGTGAATTTTATATCACACTAATTTCCTTCCTTTTTTATCTGAATATCTTCATTGTCAAGTAACATACAAGAATACTTATATTCATGTGCAAGAGAACTTATGGAGACAAGTTCTTTTATTCTATATACTGAGGAATTACTATAAGGTGATTTTACTAATATTAAAACATCATTTTCTTGGATATAAGTTCGGTAGTGATTGTGCTTGCTAAAAGGTATAAGTTTTAACAGTGGGTCAAAATTTTTCATGAACTATTTCCTTATAATGAGAATCAAATGTTAACTTTATTCTACATTATAAAGAATTAAAGTTCCATAAAATAAAGAATATATTTTATTATAATATTATTTTAAGGAGCAAAATGGAAGTTTATGAAAAAATAAATCAAATACTTTTAACTAGAACTATGTCTAAAAGAGATTTTGCTACAAAATTACGTGCAATTGAACCCAAACTAAAAAGTACGGGTGAAGTTCCAACTGAAAAAGCAATTTATGGTTATCTTAATGGTACATCAAATCTTAAAATTGAACTTATACCTTATATCGCAGAAACATTAAATATAAAAGAGCAGGTGCTTTTTGATGATACTTCCTTATCAAAATATAAATTGAACAAACCTGATACTGCTTGTGTAAAAGAACCCTTAATAAATTATTCATCAAAAGAAGATAAAGACAAAGAAAAACTCATTGCCTTATTATCTTATGCTCCAAATACTTTGATTATAAATATGATTGAAAAGTTAGAGAAAATTAAAGAGATATCTGACTTAGACTAATACTACCTTAGTTAGACTAATACTAGATTAGTCAAACCAACTGGTTTTTTAAAAAATCTTGATAATGTCCATCTTCAAATTCAAGTTCTTTATGGGTACCACTTTGTACCAATTTCCCATCATCTAAAACAAATATTTTATGGGCATTTTTAACCGTACTTAATCGATGCGCAATGGTAATAACAGTTTTATTTTTTAAAATAGGTTTTAAAGAGTTAAATAAATTTAATTCTGTATGTACATCAAGGGCTGAAGTTGACTCATCGAAGATAACAATTTCAGGGTTAGATATGATCATTCTAGCTACTGAGAGCCTTTGTCTTTGACCTCCTGATAGTCTCATCCCATGTTTTCCTACAATGGTATCCAATCCATCTGTTGTATTAGAAATCATGTCATCCAGTTGCGCGATACTCAGTGCTTTAAAAATCTCTTCATCTCTAATCTCTTCATTTCCCATGGTAATATTAAACCTAAGACTATTGTTAAATAAAATAGGCATTTGTAGTACTAAAAAGATTGAGTTTCTTAAACTTTGTTTATCAATATCATCAATGCTGATGTTATTGTAATGAATGGCTCCAGAGTTTTTCGTGTAAAACCCAGATACCAACTGTGCAAGGGTTGTTTTCCCACTTCCGCTGGCCCCTATTAGGGCGACTTTTTCATTGGCTTTGATTTCTAAAGAAATATTTCTTAAAAGAGGTTTGTCTTTTATATAGGAAAAATAAAGGTTGTCAATTTTAATATCAACACCGGTAACATGTGATATTAAGGTTTGCTCTCCATTACTCTCAAGTTTGAGTTCAAGTATTTTATTGATTCTATTTAAAGCAGCTTTTGCTGTTGCATAGGAGTATTGCATGGACAAAATATCTTGAACAGGTGTCATCATAAACCAGATATATCCAAACATTGCAAACATCATTCCAATGCTAAGATCACTGTACGCTACCATGATTAAACCACTGGCTCTTAATATCTCAAAAGCCATCAAAAATATAGTAAAAGAAAATCGCTCATAAACCACACTTTTGTAACTATACTCATTGGAGGTAGTTTGTATTTTCTTTGCTTTTAGTGTGGCATCGTCAAAGAATTGTTGTTCTTTATTACTGGCTTTGATTTGTCCAAACAGCTCTAATGTCTCCCCAAAGTTATTTTGGAAGTTTTCAATGGCTTGGTTTTCATCGGCTTTTAAATGACTCACGCTTTTTGCAATTTTTTTAGATAATAACATGACCAAAGGTTGAATAATTAAAATCATCAATCCCAAAATGGGATGAATAAGAATCATAACAATGGCAATGGCAATTAACATCATCACTGAAGCTACAAATCTACTAGCACCTGTAATAATAAAGTTATCTAGTGTATTTACATCGGTGACCAAATTAGCTCCAATAGCACCACTTCCTAGAGACTCATACTCATTCATACATACATGTTGTAAATGAGAGATGAGAATTCTTCTAACTTCAAAGGTGACATGTTTTGAAATATAAGTGAAGATTTTACTGATCATTGCTGAAAATAAAAAATGAAAAAACCGTAAACAGATTACTGTAATTGCTACAATAGCAATATAATAAAAAGCAGATCCATTTCCAAATAAACCATCAATAGTTCCCACAAATAAAGCAGGTTGTTCTAAAAGTACTTCATCTACAAGAATAGGAAGCATTAAAGGAATAGGAATACTGATAAGTATTGTCATCAAAGTAATTACTTGTCCCCAAATGAGAGTAGACTTTTTTTGTAAAACAAGATTCCATAAAGTTCTAAAATTAATTAAATCTGGCATATTTTTCAAACGTTAACCTTCAACTCAACGCTCAGACAGTGCGAGTTTTAAACCCAGTGAGAAAAATACACCCGCAGTAATTGTGTTTAAATATTTTGAAATAGAAGGATTTGAGACAATTTTTTCACCAAACTTATTTGCAATGACTCCCATTGATGTGAATACAACAATTGTTACAATCATAAATACAACACCTAAAATAATCATTTGCATAGGAACATTCCCATTTGATACATTTACAAACTGAGGTAAAAAAGCAAGAAAAAATATGGAAACTTTGGGATTTAAAATATTCATGATAAAACCTTTTGTATATAAAGCCTTTAAATCTTTAGCACTTTCTTTTTGTCCAAAGGTTAATTTGTCATTTCTATGTTTAAATGCTTTATATGCCATGTATATTAAATAAAAAGCACCTAAAAACTTCACTACATTAAAAGCCATTTCAGAAGTATGGAAAATTGCAGAGATTCCAAACGCAGCAGCGGTTGTATGAATGATTACCCCTGAACTTAATCCCAGACTCGTTACAAAGGCAGCTTTTTTACTTCGTGTTATCCCTTGAGTCATCACATAGATATTATCAGGGCCTGGTGAAAATGCCAATAAAATTGATGCACCTAAAAAAAGATATAGATTTGTTAATTCAACCATAAGTTTTCCTTTATTGGAGCTATTATAGCAAAGGAAAAACAAACACTATATTAAATTTTATAAGCAAAACTTCACAAAGTATAATCTTTTATTCCAATAGGATTAATAAGGAGTATACTCAAGATCAATCTTAAAAATTATTTTGCTATAATTGATCACTAAAAAAAGCGAAATAGGGAAGATATGATAAATAAATCAATATTTAGAGAATACGATATCAGAGGAATAGTAGGAACTCAATTAAATGAAGAAAGTGTTAAGTTAATAGGTTACCACTTAGGCTTACAAACACTTAAAAGAGTAAGTACTAAAACTCCTTATATTGTTATAGGTTACGATGCAAGAACACATTCTCCTGAAATGTTTGGCTACTTAACCAGTGGATTTAATAAAGCTGGATGTAAAGTACTTGGTATGGGTATGGTTGCAACGGGCGTTAATTATTTTGCTTCTTATCAAACTTTTAACGGGATTAAACCTGATGCTTCTGTTATGATAACTGGAAGTCATAATCCAAGTGAATATA
>MAAG01000037.1 GCA_002163065.1 Arcobacter sp. 31_11_sub10_T18 | reverse complement strand
TAATTTTAAGAAATTTCAATATTAAAAAACCTTTTGAATTGTTGTGGAAATAGTAACATAAATGAGATTTAGAAAAGATTTAATAGTTAAATTTAATTTTAAGAAATAATTAGCATAATATCAATATAATAAAATCTCTAAGATATTCAATAAGGGAAAGTTATGTTTACCAAATTTATGTTGTTATTTTGTTCATGTTTTATATTTACAAATGTTTTAAAAGCTGATAAATTAGCTGATATTAAAAAAGCGGGTGTTATGGTTGCGGGAATTAAGTATGACTTTAAACCTTTTGGGTTTATCAATAAATCAGGTAGCATTGTAGGTTTTGATGTGGATTTATTAAAATACATTGCTAATAGTTTAAATGTTGGTCTTAAATTTAAACAAGTCACTTCTAAGACAAGAATTCCTATGATTGTTAGTGGGGAAGTTGATGTAGCAGCTGCTTCTATGACACATAAACATAAAAGAGATCATGTAATTGATTTTTCAATTTCATATTTTTTTGATGGTCAAGCTATGTTGGTTAGATCTGATGAAAAAGAGACAAGTTTTAGAGGCTTTGAAAATAGAAAGGTGGCTGCTATTCAAGGAGCAACCAGTGGAAATAATTTTAAAAAAGTACAGCCAAAAGCAAAAATTATTTATTATCAAGAATATCCCCAAGCTGTTTTATCTTTACTTAAAGGGAAAGTTGATGCTATTACCACTGATCTTGTGTGGTGTGTTACTCAAGCACAAGATAGTAGAGGTAAACTAAAAGTTTTAACTGAAACACTTTCTTATGAACCTTATGGAATAGGTATGAGTGAAAACGAGTCAAACTTACGGGATTATATAAACTTTGCTATTCAAGATGCAGTTAGAGATGGTTTTTATGAAAAACTGTACATTAAATGGTTTGGAAAAAAACCAGAAAAACTACCTGAAGTTTGGCCCAACTAGACTAAATATTTATTTAGTCTATATATTTTAGTTCTTGTAGTTTTGCATAAATTTGTTTTAGCATTTTCCCTGCAGCTGATCCTCCATGTCCTCCGTGTTCAACTATAATAGTTACAACATATTTAGGATTTTTATATGGTGCATAGGTGGTAACCCAAGCATGAGACCTATGAAAGTATTCTAGTTCATGTTCTTTCATTCTTTTCTTTTCTGATTGAGGAATACCAACCACTTGCGCGGTTCCTGTTTTACCTGCTATTTTTACTTTAGAACCCCGAATGTAGTTTCTTAGTGTCCCTTTTGGATGATTAGCCACTTCATACATGGCTTTTCTCATTTTATTCAGATGTTTTTTATTAACTTTTATAGGAACTGGCTCTTTATAGTTTTCCTTACTAAAGTGAGGAGTAGGTAATTTCCCTGAAGCTAAGAAAGCTGTATATCTGGCAATTTGAAGTGGAGTTACCAACACAAATCCTTGACCAATAGAAGAAATTACAGTCTCACCTACATACCAAGGCATATTATATTTGGCTTTTTTCCAAATTTTATTTGGATTTACACCTTTGAATTCATTTACTTGGTCAACACCAGTCTTTTCCCCAAATCCAAACTTTGATAGAGTTTTACTAATTTTATTAATACCCACTATCAAACTTCCTTTATAAAAGAAGTCATCACAACTCTCTCTTATGGCTTTGTTGAAATTAGTATGTCCATGTCCTTTTGCTTTCCAACATCTAAATTTTCGTTTCCCAAGGGTTAATTCACCTGAATCGAATACCGAAAAATTCTCTTTTACACCATTTTCTAAAAAAGCTAAAGCAACACCCATTTTTATAACCGATCCTGGTGGATACAGACCATTTACAAGCTTATTCGTAAAGGGGTGGTTGAAGTCATTTCTAAGAACTTCCCACTCGTCAGTACTAATCCCTCCCACAAAAATATTATTATCATATTCAGGAAAACTCGCAGCTGCTAAAATCTCTCCATTATTTGCATCCATAACAATAATAGCACCACTTTTCTTGTCAAAAACTTTATTAATATATTTTTGTAGTTTAATATCAATGGTTGTTTTGAGCTTATTATTACTAGAGGGAAGTTCTTCTTCTAATATTTCTACTTCTTTATTCAGCGCATTTACTTTAATATCTTTAAACCCTAGCTCGCCTTGTAGTTTGTTATTATAAAACTTCTCTAAACCATTTTTACCAATAATACCTGAGTATTTTGAGATTCTATTATTTTTGATATCTACTCTTGAAGCTTTTCCAACATATCCAATGATATGTGATCCAATGCTTCCAAAAGGATAATGCCTTTTAACTGCAGATTCAATTTTAATGTTGTCAAGAGAATTAAAGAGAGTATATTTACTGAAAAAATCTTCATAGGCAATATAATCTACAAGTTTTACATAATCATGCCTATAAGGTGAGTCAAGTTTTTTGTATTTTTTCAATAATTTCTCAACAGTAAATTGAGGAAAATGTTTTACAATAGTATCAATAACTTTTGTTAAATCTTTCTTATTCTTATATGAGCGCAAATGGGGTTTGATGTTAATACTAAAACCAAGATTATTGATGGCCAAGGCAACGCCGTTTCTATCTTCAATAATACCCCTGGAAGATGTTTCGTAGACCCTCTTGATATAGTTCTGACGAGAAAGTTCTTCATAATAAGTATTAGACTTAATACTTAAAAAATAAACTCTTGAGAGTAAAACAATGGCTGTAATAATTATAAATGCTAGAATAAATTTTAATCGAATCATAGAAACATACCCACTAAAATAAAATCTATAATGATATTTAAAAATATTGTGCCAATTAGTGAAATATCAACTTCATTTGATACTGACCAAATTGCAAGCATACCTGCATAAAACCACAAAATATATATAAAATAATTTAAACCACTAAAAGAGATTACTTGTTTAATTTTTGGAATAATAAAAACATACGAAAATATAGCTAATAAAATCAGAGAAAATGGTGCAAATCCATTATTGAGTTCAATAAATAAAAGCGCTATAGTAATGAAAAAAGCAGAATAGTAATATCTATTTTGAAGACATTTTATATATGCTAAAAAAACAAACCCTGCCAGCATAATAGACATAAAATATACAGAGGATACTGTATTTGAAATAATAGTAGCAATAAGTAAGATAAATAAAAAGAAGGGGTTGTCAAGTATGTCTTTTTTCATGTTTGCGATTATAGCAAAGAAAATCTAAATAGCTATCTTCTTGTTGTTTCTGATATTAATTTTCTTCTTTTTTATTGGTGATACCATAAATAAAACTGAAGATTTCGGCAACTGCTTTATACATTTCTGTTGGAATTTCTTTGTCAATATCTAACTTGGATAACAACTCAATTAAATCTTCATCTTTTTTTATAGGAAGATTATTGTCTTTTGCAATCTTTATTATATTTTTAGCAACATCCCCTTGCCCTTTTGCGACTATTTTTGGTGCATTTTGCGATAAATGATCATATTTAAGTGCTGCTGCTTTTTGAATAAAGTCTGGATCTATATCTGCCATTTTAAACCTTAATATTCAATCCAAAGCCAGTTTGTTGTGTGTATACATCAGCAAAGCTATCTTCTTCTTTTGTTTTTTCAGGTTCTTCTTTTAAGTCTAAAAGTTTTATGGTACCAGGTATGATTCCAACAGCACTTAAGCTTTGTTTTAAAGTTTGAAGATGAGATGAAAGTTCACTTTTTAGCTTGTCTTTTTGGGCGAAGATAGACATGTCAAGATGATTTTCATCATACATGATTAACATCATATTCACCTTCCCATATTCTTTTAATTTTAAGTTTATTTCCACATAGAATTTTTCTTCATTGAGTTTTTTCATGGATAAAGAACCATCTTCTAACATATCCCAAATAAAAGGAAAATATATATAATTTGAATTTGATGTTAATGACATTAATTGATAATAATCAACTTGAGTGAGTAATTTGTCAACATTTTTTATTATTTCATTGTAAGTTGGATTATTGGATTGTTTAAGTTCTTCTGAGAGTTGTAATAAAGTTGATTTTATATCGTGAGCGATATTTGTTTTTTGCAATTCTGGGTTGTTGATTAAGTTCTTTTCATTTAATAGAGGAGAATTTGGTTTAATGCTATTTTCTAATTGATTTAGTAATTTTAATATTGGTTCACTTTGAAAAGTTGATGGATTACTTGTACTTGCAATAGTTGTTTTAACTGAGCTAAGAAGCTCAGAGATACTGTTTTGTAACAAAGCTGCGTTTTGAGTAATATTACTTTGTGTAAGAAGTTTGTCAATGAGTTGTAATGTGTCTTTGTTCAATGGAAAGTTATTGTTTAATAGTTCGTTTTTTATATTTGATAATATATCATTTAATTTTGAAATGACTTGATGATCATTCATAAGTGTTGGACTTGTTTGAACTTGTTGATTACTTAAAGATTGAGTCGCTTGATTTTCTGTGTAAACCAAAGTTTTCAAGGTATTTGTTAATTGGCTGAGATTTGTTGTTTGTGGTGTTGTAGGTTGATTAATCAACACATTCTCAAGTTTATTTACAATAGTTTTTACTGTATTTTGACTTTCGCTGGGGGCTGTATTATTTTGAGTTAATACGGTGTTTATATCTTTTAATATATTTTGAGCTTTTGGCACATCAATAGCAGATAAGTTTTGTTTAATTGTTGTTAATAGTTCATTTATTTTAGGATTGTTACTTGAAATTTGTGTACTTACACTTTGCAACTGATTCTGAGCTGGCGTTTCAAGACTAACTTTAATGTTACTATTTGGAGTATTATATGCTAATATTTTTAGAACATTGGTTTGTTTCTCAATAATATTGATATTTTCTGAACTTGCTTGATTTACAGTAAAATTTTGCAATTTGTTAACGATATTTTTTGACTGGTCTAAAACATTTTGCATAGGAATATTTTTTTGTAAAAGAATAGTACTGATATCCTGTGACAATTGTTTTGCTATTGGTGTGTCAATTTTTAATAAGTTTTGTTTGAGGGAATTGAGTGAATCTTTAATTTGATTTAGCGGTAGATTTTTTTGTTCACTATTTTGTTGTGTTACTTCATTCTTAGGTATTGCTGCTTGTGTTGGGGATTGGTTCTGTGTGTTTGTTATTTGAGTACTTTGATTGTTGTTTAATGCAGTATTCAAAAGCTTTATTTCATTTTTCAAGGATGTGAGTTGGGATATTTGTTTTAATAAGTTTTGAGTTTGTGGTGAGTTTTTTAATTCTTCTAAATTTTTCACTTGTGATAGAATGCTGTTTAAATCTTTTATAAGTGATGTCTTTGTATTTGTTTTAGAATTTAAAAGTAAATCAAGGGACTTTGAAATGTCTTTTGCTTGGGGAGTATTTGCCTTTGCCAGTTCTTGTTTCAGTTGGGTTAAAATATTTTCAATCTTGTTAGGCAAGTTGTTGGTTTTTAAGGTGTCATTTAACTTAGATTCCAAAAAAACTCCTGATTTCCCTACTTGTTCTTTTAAAATACTCTCATCGAGATTTTTTATGTTAACAAGGAAGTTTTTTATGATTGATTCAAACTTTTCTAGTTTAGGATCACTTTTGATCATATTTTGTAAGTCTTTTAATTGTCCAGTAAAACTACCTAAGTCTTTAAAAATATTTGAATTTTTAAGCATATTTTGTACTGCTTCATTAGATTTTGCACCGCTGAGTGTATCTGAAAATAGGTTTTTGATTATACCTTGAATTGAAGTCCCATCTTTTGTATTAGAACTTAGTTGTTTAGCATCCGCTTCTTGTAAAACATTTTTTAATGCACTATTATTATTTGGTATAAGTATATTTAAAAGTGTGTTATTTGAAACTATCATAAGTATAGTATAACATAAATTGAAAAAACCCAATAGTACTTTCTTTATTATAGATAAAGAGTATTAAATAATACAAATATAATAAAATATAATTAAATGTGGTTTTTATAAATACTTATACTGACTATATGATAGGTTAGAATATTGTAAGGAATTTATATGAAAGCAAGAAACACACTTTGTTTTCTACTTTTGTCGATGTTTATTGTTGGATGTTCTAAACATCAAGTACCCATTACCAAAAGAAATCAATTGATGTTATTATCAAAAAAAGATGAAGTTAAAATTGGTCGTAGAAACTTTCATGGGATAATTAACAAGTCAAAATTAAGTAAGGATGAAGACAAAAAGGAGATGTTAAAAAGAGTTGGATTAAAACTAACATCTACCATTAATAATAAAAGGTTAAATTGGGAGTTTATTTTGATTGAAAATGATTCAATCAATGCCAGCTGTTTTCCAGGGGGAAAGGTAATTGTAAATACTGGGGTGTTTAAAGTTGCTCAAAATGATGAACAATTGGCTACTATCTTATCTCACGAAATTGCCCATGCTATTTCCAGACATGGAAGTGCAAGAATCAGTAGAAATAGAATTTTAAATGGCATTGAGGGTGCAGGTGTTTTATTAACTGGTTTTCTTAATCCTTTAATGATTATTCCTTTCGTGATGACATACGAAGTAGGTACTAAAAATGGCATTATTAACCCAGCTATTAGAATGGAAGAAAACGAAGCTGATATTATTGGTTTACACTTGATGAAAAAAGCAAATTATGATTTATCAGCAGCTCTAGATTTTTGGAATAATTTGAAAAATTACAATAAAAGAAAAAGACACATGACAAACGCTACTCATGCTTCTTATACAATAAGAATTAAAAATATTAAAAGAACGATTGCAAAACTTAACAATAAAATATAAATTTGTATGAGTGGAAAATCAGGTTTTGTTTGTAGAGTTTATGTATTAGAACAAAACAACAAACTTATATTATTTTGTTCTAATTAATAGTGTTAGAGCCCATTTTTTGGCTCTGAACCACAACTATATGGGCTCATTTGTATTTAATCTATTGATCTAAACTTAATTAGACCCCATTTCACTCATTTCATAATCTATTGCTGATCTATTGACATCCTCAAATCCTGTTGTAGATTGGAAGTTTGACATTCCAGAACCGCCAGCACATCCTGCTAATGCAAATGCTAATGCTAACGCAAATGCTAAATATTTAAATGTTTTCATAATCTATCCTTTCAAATATCTTATAAATACAAATGAGATGTTAAAGAACCAATTTATTTCTATTGAAAGTATAACAATTATGCGTAAAGTGTTTGTTTAGGAATCTATAGTAATAAATTTTTTTATCATCCAACAAATAGTATAAATACTATAATAGGATATTGAAGAGATTGAGGATATTATGAAATATTTAAAAGGTGCCGTCTCACTACTTGTTTTTTCAATCTTTGCAGCAGGATGTGCCAAACATCAAGTTCCAATTACCAAAAGAAATCAATTGATGTTATTATCCAAATCAGATGAGATTAAAATTGGTGATAAAAACTTTGCAGGGATGATTAAAAAATTAAAAATTAGTCATGACAAAGAAAAAATTGAGATGATTAACAGGGTAGGTCAAAGATTAATTGATAATATGGGGAATAAAAGTGTCAACTTTGAATTTATACTGGTTGAAAATGATTCGGTAAATGCTTGTGCTTTACCTAATGGTAAGGTTATTGTAAACACAGGTGTATTTAGTGTTGCAAAAACTGATGATCAATTGGCAACTATTCTTTCACATGAAATTGCACATGTGGTGTCGCGGCATGGAAATGCAAGAATTAGCCGAAATAAAATACTCAATATTGTTGAAGGAGCAGGCACATTAATTGCAGGAATTTTAAATCCATTTATGGTTGTGCCTTTTATTATGGTTTATGAA
>MAAG01000186.1 GCA_002163065.1 Arcobacter sp. 31_11_sub10_T18 | reverse complement strand
AGCACCTTACTTAAGTTTCTAGCTTGAAAAAACCACTTTTTTGCCACAAAAAAAGAATATCATAAATATAAGTTTATGGCTTCTTACACTCAAGGGAAGAGACATGGATCTAAAAAGTACACTAAAATACACTAAGAATTTGAGTATCTTATATGTTGAAGATGATGAAGATGCAATTGAACATCTTTCTTCCATATTGGAAACTCTTTTTTTAACTGTTGACAAGGCATTTGACGGCAAACATGGCCTGGAAACCTATAGTGAATATTATACCAAGAATCATAAATATTATGATTTGGTACTAACAGATATTGAAATGCCCAATAAAAATGGTATTCAGTTGAGTGAAATTATTATGGATATTAACCCCAATCAACATATAATCGTGATCTCAGCCTATAATGACAAGGAAAGGCTGCAACAGCTTCTAACCCTAGGTATCACCAACTTTTTACACAAACCAGTTGAGTCTCGCAATTTTTTTGATACCTTTAAAAAATGCTCAAAAATAATTTGTGAACAAATGGACATAAAAGAAGAGTTAATTTCTTCACAAGAAAATAATCATAACTTAGAAGTTTTATTTGATATCATCAATCAAGTTGCAATTATTTCTAAAAGTGATTTACAAGGAAATATTACCTTTGTCAATGACTTATTTTGTCTCACATCTGGATATAAAGAAGAAGAACTACTGGGAGAAAGTCATAATATCTTAAAACATAAAGATATGCCCGATACAGTTTTTAAAAATATCTGGCAAGATATAAAGACAGGAAAAGTTTGGAGAGGGAAGTTAAAAAATCAGTCAAAAGATAATGAAGATTTTTATGTCAATGCCAACATATTTCCCATAATGGATTCAAAAAATAAAATCATTGAATACATTTCTATACAGTTTATCACCACAGAAGAAGAAGTTAAAAATAGGGAGTTTAAGAAAAAAGTTATAGAACAATATCAAGAATCTAAAAGAACAGATTTTACTTCAAGAAAAATGATCGATGATTTACAAAAAGAACTTAAAAGATATAAAAAAATAGATTTAACACAACTCAATTCAACGGGGAATGTTGACTTCTTAGAACTATCTTTAAAAAATGAGAAATTGAGAAGTTCAAAATTTAATTCTCAATTAAAATATACAGAAAATAATTATAAACGACTAGAAGATGAGTTTGATAAATACAAATTTGCATTAAAAGAAAAACTATCAACTTTAGTAGAAGATAACAAAACTTTGCAACTTAGAGAAGAAGTGCATAAGAAAAAATTACTACTTCTAGAAGATAATTTAGAATCAAAAGAACTTGAATTTAACAAAATGAATGAAAATAATGAGAAAAGATCCAAAGAAATAGGAGATTTACGGGAAGTCATTATCCATCTAGAAGAACAAAAGAAAACTTCTTAAAATACCAATAAAGGAATGGTTATGGATATAAAAGATATTAGAGAATTTACAAAAGAGTTAAATATCTTATATGTGGAAGATGACTTAGAAACAATTGAGCATGTTTCATCAATATTAACTTCACTTTTTCTAACAGTTGATATTGCCCATGATGGAAAATTA
>MAAG01000195.1 GCA_002163065.1 Arcobacter sp. 31_11_sub10_T18 | reverse complement strand
TTATCAATATAGTTTTCACTTCTATAGTTGTTGACAAAAGAACCTAGATTTATTTTATTGTTTTGATTGTGGAACAGTTTATAGTTTACATCAATATTATAGCTTCTATTTGTTCCTTCAGACTCATATGTATTTAATGATGCATTAATTTGTTGCTCATAAGTACTTCTTGTATAACCAAGGGTATACAACATTCGCCCAAGAGCAAAGGAGTAGTAGTATGCACTTCCTTTTGAATTGTCATTTAAATTGTGATTGTCTGTAGAGTTTAGACTAATTGTAATCTTGTCGTTAATTCCAAGAGGGTTGTCTATATTTAAAAGTGCAGTACCTTGATACTCACCTGTTGTTTCCTGTCCAAAATTATTACTGGTTATGTATCCATTAAAAATAGAGGTTTTTTCATTTTCAATCTCAACAACTGTTTCACCAGAGTTTTTTCCAGGAGAGAGTTTTAATTTGGCATTGTTTGATTTAAGTCTGTTGATGGTTTCAATTCCAATTTCTAGGTCTTTAAGATTTAAATGATTGCCTTTTTGAAACCAGAAGGCTGATTGAGTAGAGGGGGTATTGGGTGAGAACTTTTCAATTGTTCCCTCTATAGCATGAAGTTGTACTTCACCTTGGGATATGTCTTGGGGTTTTAAATAAACTTTTGAAGTCACATATCCTTTATCAATATATGCAGAGGTTAGTTCCTTCACCAAGTTTGATAGAGCAGTGATATTATTACATTTATTTAGATACTTTTTATAAACTTCATTCTTTTCAATTTTAGATAATAAAGAGATGGAGTCCTCTAAGATAACTTTTGTTACAAAACATTTACCATCATTAACTTGAGTGAGTTCTGGTTTTTTAATTTTTGATGTGGGTATTGTTTCTTTTTTTTGAAGGTCAAGTTTTTGATAAATTTCTTTTTGTTTTATAAAATGTTGCCTGTCTTTTATACTTTGATTAATAGTATTTGATAAGGAAATTATTGGTAGAAAAAGAACACAAAATAATAGTAATGTTTTAATAATAACTCCACTTTTTTATAAGATATAATGTTAGTCAAAGCTAACAATATTTAAATTGTTGAATTATAGTAACAATAAACTTAAAGTAACTTAAAAGAAACTATTGATATATTTAGGTTCTAAAATTATTATTTTCATTTAATATTTGAGAGTTATCTTATTTAATTACAGAGATGTGGGAAAGTGTTAAATAAGTGTACCTATAAAATACAATTTAAGTGATAGAATTACTTGTGATGTTGTAAAAGAATAGATATTAAGCAATAAATATTTATATGTTAAGCATAACTAACTTTAGAAGAATGAATTATCGTAAGAAAGAAAATTAATCTCTTTTAAATTTGTAACCGATTTTATACGTAGATTCAAATAACTCATGCTCGAGTTTTTTGTTGAGGGTTGAAAAAAGTACCCTGAGTTTCCCTGTTGTGGATTTGTTAACAATGCTATCCTCCCAAATGAAATTTAAAATTTCTTCAGTGCTGTAAACCTTATTTAAATTAGTCGTACAGAAAAGATTTAAAAGATTAACTTCTTTTGCTTGTAATCCAATGTCTATTCCATCTTTATCAAATAGTTTTAATTTTCTTTTATCCCAAAAATAGTTTTTGTTAATCTGAATCAATTGATGATTTTCTCTTTTATCTAGTAAAGTTGTGATATCTTGAATGAGTATAACTAAGTCATTACTTTTAATGGGTTTGATTAAATATTGTGTCAAAAATAATTGAGTGGCACTTAGTAATTTTTCTTTATCACTATAGGCACTTAATATAATAATGATTACATCTTTATTTTTTTCTCGTACTTTTTTAACAAAATCTAAACCATTCATATTTGGCATATTAATATCAGTGATTATTACATCTGGTGATTCTTTTTCATAAATAGTTAAAGCTTCTTTCCCTGATGTTGCTTTAAATACTTCTTGAAAAAACAGGTCTAAAAAATCAGCATAATTATTTAACAAGATAAGATCGTCTTCTGCATATAAAACAGTATATTTTTTCAACTCTTTGTACCTTTAAAATATGATAGTAAATCTTGCTCCATTAGAAACATTACTTGCCTGAATAGATGCATTCTTATGTTGCACAATAATATTGTGGGCTATGTATAGTCCAAAACCCATACTAACATTTGTTTTCTTTGAAGAAACATATGGTTTAAAAATATCTGATAGTATATTTTCATCAATTCCTAGTGCATTATCTGTAATTGTGACTTCTGACATATCTTTGTGTTTGCAAATTTCGATTGTAATCTTTGGATTTTCGATATTTCTTATTTCAAATTGTTGTATTGCATTTACGAGAATAGTTACAATCACTTGTTGATATAAAGATTTAAAACCAATTGTTGAGACATGATTATCTATTTCATTAATATTGATGTCAATTTGATAACTTTTTGACGGAAAAATTATATTTATGCAATCATTAATAGTACTTAATAAATGGAATTTATTTTCCTTTTTATCTGGAGAATAAAACTGAGTAAATTCACAAATAGTTTTACTTAAAAACTCAGTAGATGTTTCTATCTCATTTACAATTTTTATTATTTCATTAGAAGAAAGATTTTTATTTTGCATGGACTTTGAAACCATTAATAATGTATTTGAATTGATATTTGCTAAGGGGTGTCGCCATTGATGCGCTATAATCCCTAACAATTCTCCTAATGCTGCTGATTTTGATTGCTGAAATAGTATTTTGTCCTTCTGGTTGTTCTTATCTACTTCATTTTTTAATCGAGCTTTGTATTTTTTAAAGTATTTTTCTATTTTTGAACTTATAGAATATGAAACAATTATTGCTAAAGTTAAAAAAAGTATATAAAGTAAAATTGTTTGAATGATATCTAGTCTTACTGCATCTTTCATATGTTTTTTCTTTTGTTCCAAAACCGCTTCAATATCATTAAGATAAATACCCGTTGCAATCACCCAGTTCCATTTAGGGTATAATTTAAAATAAGATAGTTTTTTTTCTACTTTATTATTTACGGGATTTATATAAAAATAATCAGTATAAGATTCCCCTGTTTTATTGATATTGATTAAAAATTCTTTTTTAAATTTTTTCCCTTTTGCATCTGTATAATTAGTTGATATAAATTCACCAATTAAATCTGGTCTATTCCTATTTACAATGAGCTTTGCAAACTTATCACCACCGTGAAAATCATAAATTTTGTAAACAAAAAAGTAATCACTTTTATTTTTTCGAAAAGAGATATTATGGATTAATTTTATAGCTTCTTTTTTGAGTTCTTCTTCATTGTTTATTTTTGTTTCATTGTATTTTAAAATATCTATAACAATGTTAATTTCTTTTCGTAATAATGCTCGTTGCTGACTTTGGTGTTGAGTAATGAAGTTTTTCATTTCTAAATCAAATTGAGAGTGTCTATTTTTTACATATATATATGAGATTAAAATAATCATGATAGACATTATGATTATAAAGATATAAATTATACTTCTTGATATATTTTCTTCATTAATAAATTTCATAGCTTACCTGTTATATTTTTGTAACATTGTAACTGAAAATAGTTGTATTTTAATAATTGTAAGTTTAAAATTACAATATTTCATTTTAATATGTTGAAAAGTAACTACTTAAGCTTATAATTAATTTAATTATAAATTTTGGAAAATTATTATATTTAAAAAATAGATTCTTCTCCTAATTGCAGTTAAGAAATTTTAGATATAATTGCATAAAAAAATATGGATACTCTATGAAAATTGATGATAAATTTGTTGAACTAATATTACATGACTTTACTCTAAACAAAAAACAATGCGAGATTCTAGGCTTTTCTTTTCCTCTTGAAGATAATTGGGATGATTTAGTAATAGGCAAAGAGATATCAACTGCTGATACGAACTTACTTATACTTTTAAAAGGAAAATTGGCTCTTAAAACTCAAGAACAAATTGTTAAAAACTATAAGACACTATCAAACTTTAGAAAACCAAAAACGACAAACTCACAAACAAAAGAATCAACTGATGATAAAAATGTTGAACAAAAAGATATGCTTGGCATTAGTATTTATTGTGATGGAGCATGTTCTGGAAATCCAGGAAAAGCTGGAAGTGGGATAGCTGTTTATTCAAAAGGCAACAAACCAGTATTGTATCATGGAGATTATGTAGAAAAAGGGACAAATAACATTGCAGAGTTAAACGCACTTTATAAAGCAATGTTGATCTGTAAAGAATCAAACCCTACTGAGCAAATCACTATTTTCTCAGATTCTAAATACAGCATCGATTGTATTACAACTTGGGCCTATGGTTGGAAAGCTAAAGGTTGGAAGAAAAAAGGTGGTGAGATTAAAAATCTTGAGCTTATAAAAGGTGCCCATGAGCTATATGAGACCATCAAAAATAGAATCACTATCAAACATGTAAAAGGCCATGCGGGCATTGAAGGAAATGAATTAGCTGATAGAATGGCTGTACACACAATAAAGTCCAAAAGTGAAAACTATGAGACTTTTACCTACGATACCATTTGTGATGTTTTAAACTTAACTTCTTACTAAGAAGGGCATTTTAATGGATGTAACTCGTTGTATTCTTCCTTTTGAGTCTTGAATAAAGATAAAGTAAAAAATACAATGAGGTAGCTATCTACATATCAGATATATTTAGTTGTTCTCTAAAAGTCTTGGTAAAGTTATTTTAAAATGAGTGTATTCGTCTTGAGTCTCAACTAATATTTTACCTGACATACTTTCTTCAATGAGCATTTTAGCCATATACAGCCCAATGCCGACACCTTTATCTTTAAACTTTGTACTAAAGTATGGTTCAAAAATTCTGTCAATTATTTCAGAAGAAATACCTCCTCCATTATCTACCACATTAATTTCTATATATGAATCCAACTCTTGAGTATATACATCAATTTTTTTATCTTGTTTATTAGCATTTTTAAATTTAAAAATTGAATTATCCAATAACACCATTACTACCTGAATTAATTCATTTTCATAGTTTTTTAAATTAATATGATTCTCGATATCTATATTAAAATCAATATCTGTAATTTTAGCTTTTATCAAAGTATGAGCTTTCGATATAGCGTCATTGACATTAAATAGGTTCATTGTTTTGTTTGGATGAAAAAAACCACTGAAATCGTTAATTGTATCGGACATATAAAAAATATTATTTTCAATATCATTAATATGTTTTCTCACGATACTAATATCTGTAGGTTTTTCATCATCAACTAATGTTAAAATCACTTGATTTGATACATTAATACGATTTAATGGTTGTTTCCATTGATGGGCAATATTAGCAATCATTTCCCCCATACTTGCAAGTTTCGCTTGTTTAAATATATATTCATCTTTTTCTCTATTTAAATCAACTTCATTTTTAATTGTAACTTTTAGACTTTCATTTAGTTTGATAATTTTACGTTTGAATGTTTTTTCTCTTTGAATAAGAATAATCAAGAATATGATAAACAAAGTAGAAATACCTACAATTTTAAAAATCAAATCGTAATTTACAACTTCTTTATAATTTAATGAGGAGTAGTCACTTACTATTTTGTCCTGTTGGTTTTTTGTTATACTAATGATGAGTTTATTTAAAATACGTGATAGCACAGTATTATCTTGATTTAGTCCAAAACTCAAAGTTACATTTTCCTCAAATTTTCCTCCAATATGTATTGAACCTATGGTTTGCTCTTTTAAAAAATGAATGGCACTGGGAATATCTGTGATTAGCCCGTAGACTTTATCATTTTGAATTTGATTTAAAACTTGGTCTTTATCAGTAATACTTAAAAAATTAACTTCTGGGTATTGTGCTTTCAAGAAATTAACATTGACTTGTGAGTTTAAAATAAGTATTTTTTTATTTATTAACTGTTCAAAGTCATAGATAAATGAATTGTCATCTTTCGTGAGTAAGACAAGAGGTAAATTCAAATAATTTTTGCTGTATATAATATTATAGTCTTCTTTTTTTAAAAAAGTTGCAAAATCACATTTGTTTTCTTGTAAATACTTTTGGGCTATATTTTCATTCTCTACAGGAACTATGTTGATTCTTTTCTCAAGTAGTGTCTCAAATAAAAGTTTGTATTTAGAGATGATTCCAGAAAACTCATTGTTTTCAAGTTTTTGATATGGGTATTGATTGGTTTGTATACACATTGAGAAATTATTTTTATTTTTTAAAAAACTTAATTCATCTTGTGTAAATCCATGTCTTGTAGTTTTGTAGTTAAATGATTTGATATCTCGAGTATTAGAATTCTTTATATATCCCATAACCGCATATAAATCAACTATTCTTTGTAGTTTTGCATTATCTAAATTACCCAAACTGTTATTTTGGTAATAAGCTAATTTTTTTAGTTCTTGAGCTTCGAAAATTAATTCATCTTTTGACAGTTTTTGACTGTTGTATCTTTTCAATATAAAATCAACTGTTTCTTCTATATTTGAAAAAGCATACTCCCATCCACGTAAAGAAGCATTTCTAAATGACTTAACGACCTCTGGAGATGTGTTTTCTAACTCATTATTTGTAAATAAAAAATCACTATACATGTCAAATCCATAATCAGATGGATTATATACATGAAAAGGAATGTTTTTATTGTTTAATATAAAAGGTGCTTTAGATAGATACGCTGAAATTATATCTGTGTTATCTTCTATTAAATCATTAATATTATGGGTGTGTTTTAAGTATGTGATATTGTTCAAATTGATATGTTGAGATTTTAGCATTGCATTAATTGATACCTGGTTTGCATCATCAATAGTTGCCATTAACTTTTTATTTTCAAAGTCTTTTATAGAGTTAATATTTAAATCTTGTTTTGATAATAAAACCAAGGGAGCATTTTGAAATAGGGCATATAAAGATACAATATTATTGTATTTATTCAAATAGTCAAGTATGAGTGTTTCTCTTCCAATACCAAAATCTGCATTACCAAGGCTCACTTCTTTTGAAACATCAACACCAAAGTTGAAAGGTCTAATATTAACATTTAGTCCTTCTTCTTCATAAAATCCTTTTTCTTTTGCCATATAATAACCAGCAAATTGAAATTGATCAAACCATGATTGTTGCAAGTTGACTTCTTTATGCTCTACAGCAAAAACTAACTTAGATATTATAAGAACAAAAAATATTAACTTCATAGAGATTTCCCTTTTGGAATGATTTCTAATAATATATTATTTAATCTTAGAATGTGATTAGAATGTAATTAAAACTAAAGAAATGGATAATTATAAATATCAAGTAACAAGTAAGATGTATTCGACTCTTCACTATATAAAATTCTACTATACATCTTTCCAATGATAAGATGTATAGTAATATAAGATTATATGAATTAAATTATTTAAGTAGATTTATTGATAAAACTATGTTTTTGTAAATTCGGATATATTTTTGGTATCAATGAGGACTTCAACTTTATCTCCATATTTAATACCATCAATAAAGGGCGAGAGTATTTCCAATGTACTCTTCTTTTGAATATGGTCACTTTTTGTTTCAACATGGGGATAATAGATATATACATCATATTGTTTTGTCTTATATACCAAAGTACATGAGACAATTGAAAATGTCTCAGCAGGAAAATCTTTTTCCCATTTTAGATTATCAAAATAATAGGTTGGTTTGATGATAGTAAATTCATGATTGGGTATATCTAT
>MAAG01000069.1:39822-45783 GCA_002163065.1 Arcobacter sp. 31_11_sub10_T18 | reverse complement strand
AATTATTAAAGAAATTGTGAATACTACAAAAGAACAACAAGCAGGTATTGAGCAAATTAATGATGCCATTACTTTACTGGATCAACAAACTCAAAATAATGCCATGGTAGCTTCACGAGCAAAAGAAATTGCCAATGAAACTTACGAAGTTGCAATAAAAATTGTCCATGAGTCAAATGAAAAAGACTTTGAAGGTAAAGAAGAATTAGATGTTAGGTCTTAGACCTCTTCATTAAGGAAAAAAAATGTTTGGATTAAAAAAACTCGTATTAATGGGTCTTGGCTTAAGTGTTATATTGACAACAAATATTTCAGCAAATAATGATTTAACAATTATGACTGAAAATTGGCCTCCTTTAAATTATGTGGAGAATAATGTACTAAAAGGGCCAGCAGTTGATATTGTAAGAGCCATTCAAAAAAAAATAAAAAATGAAAATAAAATTTTGGTTTTTCCTTGGAAAAGGGCTTATACATATGCTTTGGAACAAAGAAATAAAGTGCTATTTTCAATGGTACATTCAACCAAAAGAGATCTGTTATTTAAATGGGTTGGACCAATTGCAGAAAAAAGATACTCTTTATATGCTAAAAAAGGATTTACTGGAAAAATTGAAACTCTTGAAGATGCTAAAAAGTTCTCAATTGGAGTTCAACGAGAAGGATTTACAGAACAGTATTTAGAGACACGAGGCTTTACAAATTTACAAAAAGCCAATAATGCCACACAAAATGCGAGAAAACTCTTAAGAGAACGTTTTGAATTAATGTTTGATAGTTATTCAACATTTTCAAAAACAATCAAACAATACGAAATGAATAAAGGTGATTTTATTGAAGTTCTCCAAGTTCAAAGAAGTTTGATGTATATAGCTTTTAATAAATACACTTCAGATGAGACAATAACTTTGTGGCAAAATGCATACAATGATTTGTACGAAAGTGGTGAGATAGAAGCAATATTTAAAAAGTATGATGCACATGCTCTTTACTGGAATAAATAAGCACTATTGAATAAAATTGCATAAGAGCAGGGGCTCTTATGCAATAGCAAGAACTTATAACAGACCAACTTCTTTATAATATTTAAGTGCTCCCCTATGAAGTGGAGCAGATAAACCATCCTTAATCATTTCAGATTTTTTAAGATTTGCAAATGCAGGGTGATACTTTTTGAAGTTTTCAAAGTTTTGAAAAACTGACTTGACAACATTATATATAATATCTTCGTGAACATCACTTGAAGTTACAAATGTTGCACCTACACCAAAAGTTTTCACCTTCTGTTTATTTCCTTTATACATTGCTGCTGGAATCGTTGCGGTTCTATAATACTCATTGTTTTTAATTAAGTCTTCGACAATAGGTCCTGTGATATTTACTAAGGTACTATCACATGTACTTGTGGCTTCTTTAATAGAGCCAGATGGATGCCCCACTGTAAATACCATTGCATCAATCTTATTATCACACAGCGCCTTGGCTTGTTCTAATGAGGTTAACTCAGTTGCTAATTTAAAGGATTTTTTATTCCACCCTTTGGCTTTCATGAGTACTTCCATGGTACCTCTTGAACCAGAACCTGGATTTCCAATATTTACTCTTTTCCCCTTAAGATCATCGAGATTTTTTATTCCTGAATCTGCCCTTGCAACCACAGTAAATGGTTCTGCATGAAGTGAAAAAATGGCTCTTAATTCTTTAAAAGCACCAGCTTTTTTAAACTTAGCACTACCATTATAGGCATGGTATTGCCAATCTGATTGTGCAACACCCATATCCAATTCACCTGCTCTAATTGTATTAATATTATAAACAGAACCACCAGTTGCTTCTACGGAGCACCTAATTCCATGGTTTTGTTTGCCTTTATTAACCAAACGACAAATAAATCCTCCTGTAGGATAATAAACCCCTGAAACTCCTCCTGTACCTATTGAAACCAATTGAGCGCTGAACGCAGACATACTTAATGACGCAACTACAGTTGCTATTGCAAATTTTTTCATATTTTTCCCTTTCTATGAAAGATAAGTATAAGCTATTAAAATGAACTGAATATAACTTTTTACTTACATTATGAAAATTGATTCAGCATAACTTAAGTTGATCAGTTGTAAAATTGTCGACAATTACCTATTAATTGTCGACAATTAATATATTGAGAGTCTAGTGAGAATTAGTACTTGGACGAATTTACCATTAGTATAGCAATCCCTGAGATTAAATTATAAGGAATTAGAATGAGTATGGAGTCATTATATGTTTTTATAGCAATTGCATTTTTTTATATCATTATTCCTGGACCATCAATAGTGCTTGCTATAACAAATGGATTGTCTTCAAATATGAGGACCGTTGTTGTATCTTCTCTTGGACATATTTCAGGACTGTTTATAAGTGCAAGTATAACCTCATTGGGAATTGGTGCGCTGATTGTTAATTCACAGTTTTTATTCTCAAGTATTAAAATATTGGGTGCATTATATATCATATATTTGGGAATAAAACAATTCAAAATATCTAAGGGAATTAGCATTTATAATATAAATGATGTTCAAGTATCGCAAAGTAAACATATTTTTTCTTTTTATAAAGAAGCTTTTTTGTTATCGATTTTAAATCCAAAACCCTTGGTTTTTTTTATTGCAGTTTTTCCACAGTTTATGAATAATGGAACAGATGTATTTATAAGAGTGTTTACAATGACTTTTATATTTATGTTTATATCGTTTACTTCTTTGCTTATTTATGGGTTACTTGCAAATTTTTCTAAAAAATTATTTACCAGTACCTTGATTATGGAAATATTTTATCAATCAGTAAGTTTTTTATTTATTGGTTTGGGTAGTTTGATGATCTTGATGGAATTTTCGCCATGGTAGGAGTGCTTTTGAAAAGTAGAAGTTATATATTATTTATATATAAGTTAGATGGTAATATAATTGTCGACAATTATATTACCAAGGACTAAAATAAATGTCGGTTGAGCAAAAAGAAAGTTTGAAAAACAAAATTATAGAACATATTTATGATGCACTTTTAAATGACGAATATAAACAAAGAGATCAAATAAAAGAAGCGCATCTGGCTTCAAAACTAAAAGTAAGTCGTGCACCTATTCGAGAGGCACTTTTAGAATTGGTTTCTCTTGGCGTGTTAGAACAAATAGAGCGACGTGGGGTTTTTGTTAAGTTTATTACCAATAAGGACATTTTTGATACTTATGAATCAAAAGGAGTCATAGAAGGGTTTTTAGCTACAAGTTTTGCCACCCATGCCACACAAGAAGACATGGATATTTTAGATGAATTGGTTCAAACAATGAGTTTGAAAACAAATGATGCCAAAGATGTTGCTAAAATTGGTGGAGAGTTTCACCAACATTACTTAAAATATGCAAACAACGATTTATTAATAGGGAGTTTGGGAAAACTTAATAAAAGATCCCAGTTATTATTTTCTAAAAATTGGCCTAAATTATATAGCTTGGATGAGATTAAAGAAAGACATCAAAAAATTTCAGATGTAATACAAACAAGAAACAAAGACAACATAGAGAAAATTATAAAAGAGCATTATTTTGAGACGGGTACCAAAATAGTGTTAATAAGATAAAAAAGGATAAAAATGAACTCAGATTATATATTACAAAGAGACCTTAGTGCTGATTTGCCAATTGCGGTTAAGGGGGATGGTGTTTATATTATAGATGCTCAAGGAAAAAAATATATTGATGCTTGTTGTGGAGCTGCTGTTTCATGTCTTGGACACAGCGATGAAAGTGTAAGAACTGCTGTTAAGAATCAAATTGATACTTTAGCTTATGCTCATACAAGTTTTATGACATCTCAACCTGCTGAAGAATTGGCGCAAATGTTGGTTGAAAGAGCACCTGACAATTTTAAAAAAGTATACTTTTTATCTGGGGGTTCAGAAGCTGTTGAAACAGCTATAAAATTAATAAGACAATACCACTTAGAAAAAAAACAACCAGAGAGAAAAAATATCATTGCAAGATTTCAAAGTTATCATGGTAATACTTTAACAACTTTGGGTGTGGGTGGAAATGTAAAACGAAAAGAACCTTTTTTACCTTATCTGTCAGATTGTATGCATCATATTGATCCTGTTTATGCTTATCGTTTAAAAGAAGATAATGAAACCATGGATGAGTATGGAATCAGAGCTGCCAATTATTTAGAAGAAAAAATTCTGGAGCTTGGTGCTGAGACAGTTGCCGCATTTATTGCGGAACCATTAGTTGGTTCAACTTTGGGTGCTGTTGGTGCTCCACAAACTTACTTTAAAAGAATACGCGAAATTTGTGATCAGTACGGAATTTTATTAATGTTTGATGAAATCATGTGTGGTACTGGACGAACAGGATATTTGTTTGCCAGTGAATATACTCAGGTGAAACCAGACCTTATTACTATTGCTAAAGGAATTGGTGCTGGGTATCAACCCTTAGCTGCAACCTTAATCTCTGAAAAAATCACTAGTGCAATAGAATCTGGTTCTGGGCAATTTTCCCATGGACATACGTATATTGGGCATGCAACTGCTTGTGCTGCTGGAATTGCTGTATTAAAAGCTTTTGATGAAAGAAATTTACTTGATAATGTTCAAAAAATGGGAAAATTATTAAAAGATACTCTTAAAGAGAGATTTAAAGATCATAAAAATATTGGAGATATTCGAGGAAAAGGTTTATTTTTAGGTATTGAGCTGGTTAAAGATAAAAAAACAAAAGAGTGTTTTGATCCAGAACTTAAAATTTTCGCACAGATAAAAACAACAGCAAAAGAGCTTGGACTTTTATGTTATCCAATGGGTGGAACAGATTTTGGAAAAGCGGGAGACCACGTCTTATTGGCTCCTCCTTTTATTATTACTCCTGAACATATTACAGAGATTGTTGATAAACTAGAAGATGCAATTAACTTATCTTTAGCAATCAAAGGTGTTTTATGAATAGTGGAATAATGGTAGCTCCTAATGGAGCAAGATTACTTCAAGATGAACATCCTGAGTTACCTTTGGTACAAAATGATATCGTTAATACAGCATTGATGTGTAAAAATGAAGGAGCAAATGCTATTCATTTGCATGTAAGAGGTGATGATTCTAAGCATATCCTTGATGTGAAAAAATATCAAGAAACCATTGCTGCAATTAGAGCCAAATGTAAAGATGATTTTGTTATTCAAGCAACAACAGAAGCCGTGGGAAGATATCAACCTGATGAAATGATATCTTTGATTAAACAATTAAAACCACAAGCGACTTCTGTTGCTATTAAAGAGTTATTACCTTCGCTTGATAATAAAAAAGAGCTAATGAATGCAAAAGAGTTTTATAAGTTCTCCCGTGATGAAAATATTGGAGTTCAGCATATTTTGTATTCCAGTGATGATTTGCGTAGATTTCATCGACTTTTAGAACAAGAGGTAATCACAGGTGAAAAACACAGTATTTTATTTGTCTTGGGACGATATGCAAAAGGTCAGCGATGTGAAACTACAGATTTAATTCCTTTTTTAGAAACATTAAAAACACTTAAACTTGAAAATTGCGTTCATTGGATGTTATGTGCTTTTGGAGAGATGGAAATACCTGCCCTTGTTGCAGCATCTGTTTTAGGTGGTCATTGTAGAATTGGTTTTGAAAACTCAAGGGTATTACCCAATGGGAAAATAGCAAAAAACAATGCAAGTCAAGTACAATATTTAAAAAAACAACTTGAAGCACTTAATATTGGGAAGGTAGAAACAAAGGATATGAAAGAGATATTGGGTATTTTAAAATAAATTAAAATTAGCTATGGCTAGTTTTAATTTATTTGTTTATAACAGACCTATTTCTTTATAGTATTTTTTTGCGCCATCATGAAGAGGGGCACTTAAACCATCTAATAAAGATTTTTTGGTTATATGTGAATAGGCAGGATGTAGTTTT
>MAAG01000069.1:0-39785 GCA_002163065.1 Arcobacter sp. 31_11_sub10_T18 | reverse complement strand
TGGTATAAACTTTTTTCTCACTCACATCTGAACTACTAAATAAAACTGCTTTAACTCCAAAAGTAGGAATGTCATTTTTATTACCCAAATACATTCCTCCTGGAATATTTGCCTTTGCAAAATAGGGATACTTCTTAATAAGGTTATTTATCTTTATACCAGTTAAAGGTACAATTTTTACATCTACTGCATTGGCAGCTTCTTTTACATTGGCAGTTGGATGCCCCACCATGTAAAAGTAGCCATCAAGTTTGTTTTCTTTTAAGGCATCGGGCATTTCAGTAGCTTCATAAACACCTGCCAGTTTTAAATCTGATCTTTTGATTCGGTTTTCTTTAAACAAAGCCAATGCTGTGGATTCATTTCCACTGCCAGGGTTCCCTAAATTGATTCTTTTATTTTTAACATCTTTTAAAGTATTTATATTTGCGTCTCTTCTGGTCACCAATGTTAGCAGTTCTGGATATATAGCCATAATAGATTTTAATTTTTTAAGTGGTTTATTTTTAAAAGATGCTGTACCATTAACTGCTTGATATAAAACATCACTTTGTGCAATTGCAAAATCAAATTCTTTATTTTGCACATTACTTACATTATAAACAGAACCACCTGTAGATTCAACAGAACATCTTATTTTTGTTTGGGCTCTATACTTATTAACAAGTTTACAAACAGCTGAACCAGTTGGATAATAAGTCCCAGTAACTCCACCTGTACCAATTGTTACAAACTGGGAACTATATGCAGATAAAGAAAGAATTTTTATAATTATTAAGGTTTTAACAAATTTCATATAACTCCTTTTTGATTATTGGAATTTTTAAATTACATAAAGTAGCATGAAAGTCACACTTTGCATATGAATCTATCATATAATCATTATAGTCTTGCTTAAAATAATGTAAACCAGTTACATTACTTATATACTGATGTATTTAAGTGATTATAATATCATAATGAAACATAAAAAAAAGTGCCATTTTGAAACAATTTGTAAAGATTTGAAAAATATTAAAATTCTTTAATTCTTTAGAAGGTGCATAAAATGGTATTTTGTGACTTTTATGTAATTTTTGTGTCACTTATTTTTGCAATTCTTTTCAAAATGCTACTTTAATGCTACTTTACTCTTTTATACTTTCGTCATGAGTTTATTTATTTAAAAAATAAAAAAGCTGAAAAAACTAATCTGAAGGAGATTAAAAATGAAAATATCTAAAATTGCTTCTATATCAATAGCTGGTGCTGCGTTAATGGCAACAGTAGCTACTGCTGGTACTCTTGACAAAGTTAAGGAAGCTGGTGTATTAACTTGTGGTGTTTCAACTGGTATTGCTGGATTTTCTGCAACTGATTCAACTGGTAAATGGACTGGTATTGATGTAGATACTTGTAGAGCTGTTGCTTCTGCTGTTCTTGGTGATGCTTCTAAAGTTAAATATGTTCCTCTAACTGCTAAAGAAAGATTTACAGCACTTCAAAGTGGTGAAATTGATTTCTTATCTAGAGCAACTACATGGACTGCAACTAGAGATACTTCATTAGGTTTAAACTTTGCTGGTGTTAACTACTATGATGGACAAGGTTTCTTAGTAAACAAAAGTATTGGGGTTAACTCAGCTTTAGAACTTGATGGTGCAACTTTTTGTATTCAAGCAGGAACAACTACTGAACTTAACTTAACAGATTACTTTAAAGCTAACAAAATGACTTATAAATCAGTTACTTATGATACATCTTCTCAAACAATTGAAGGTTTCAAAGCTGGTCGTTGTGATGTTGTAACTTCAGATGCTTCTCAATTATATGGACTAGTTTTATCAGTTAAAGATCCTAGTAAAGTTAAAGTACTTCCAGAAATCATTTCTAAAGAACCATTAGGACCTGTTGTAAGACAAGGTGATGATGCTTGGTTTAATGTTGTTAAATGGACTCACATTGCAATGTTAAATGCTGAAGAATTAGGTGTTAACTCTGGTAACGTAGATGCTATGTTAAAAAGTGCTAACCCAAGTATTAAAAGATTATTAGGTAACCAAGGTAAAGCTGGCGCTAACTTAGGTTTAGATGCTAAATGGGCTTATAATATTATTAAAAACGTAGGTAACTACGGTGAGTCTTTCGCTAGAAACGTTGGTAAAGATTCTGCTCTTAAAATTGACAGAGGTTTAAATAACTTATGGAACAAAGGTGGGATTCAATACGGAGCTCCAGTAAGATAGTCACATTTTATATTAATTTAATATAAGAAACTTAAAAAGGGGATTTAATCCCCTTTTTTTTTAAGGTAAAAATATGAAGAATAAAACTAGACCCTCAGAAACTTCTGTTGCATTTTATAATAATCCAGAAACTAGAGCGGTTATCTATCAAATCTTAGCCCTTGCCTCAATTGCTTTTTTTGTATATTTCATGATTGGAAATATGTTTGAAAACATTGAAAAACGTGGTATTACGACTGGTTTTGACTTTTTAAGTTCAGAAGCAGGTTTTGGAATTACTCAATCTTTAATTGAGTATGATGAATCAGATACTCATGGGAGAGTATTTATAGTAGGTTTAATTAATACAGTCTTAGTATCTTTTGTTGGAATTGTACTTTCATCAATTATTGGACTATTGGTTGGTATTGGAAGATTATCATCAAACTTTATGGTATCTAAACTTTGTATGGTGTATGTAGAGACTTTTAGAAATATTCCTATTCTTCTACAAATTTTATTTTGGTACAACGTTGTTTTAGCAGCATTACCAGGACCAAGACAGAGTATATCTTTTTTTGACTCCATTTATTTAAATAATCGTGGGTTACTTATGCCTAAACCACTATTAGAGAGTGGATTTATATGGGTAGTTGCAGCATTTGTGTTAGCAATAGCAGGAGTAATTTATCTTGCAAATTGGGCCAAAAAAAGACATGACGAAACAGGAGAAGAATATCCTGTATTTTGGGTATCTACAGCGATGATTATAGTAACACCAGTTTTAGTGTTTTTTATTGTTGGATCTCCTTCAACATTGGAGCCAACTGTACTAAAAGGATTTAACTTTGTTGGTGGATTAAATGTTATTCCTGAATTTATGGCACTTACATTTGCTTTAAGTATTTATACTGCAACTTATATTGCTGAAGCAGTGCGAGCAGGTATTGAAGCCGTACCAAAAGGTCAAAAAGAAGCAGCATATGCACTTGGTTTAAAAGAAAGTACAGTACTTAAAAAAGTAGTACTTCCTCAAGCATTAAGAGTTATTATCCCACCTGTTATTAACCAGTATCTTAACTTAGCAAAGAACTCATCTTTAGCAACAGCCATTGGATATCCTGAGTTGGTTACATTATTTGCTGGAACTTCACTGAATCAAGTGGGGCAAGCAATTGAGATTATTTTAATGACCATGGCGGTTTATTTAACAATGAGTATTACTATTTCTATGTTTATGAACTTCATCAATGCTAGAATGCAAATTAAGGGGCGATAATGGCTATTTATGGAAAATTAGAAGCAAGAGAAGCTCCTTCAAATACAAAAGGACCAATTCATTGGGCCAAAGAAAATTTATTCAAATCAATTTTGAGTTCAATTTTAACACTATTTTCGTTTTATCTTATGTATATCACGATTCCTCCATTATTGGATTGGATGATATTTGATGCAACATGGTCAGGTACTAAAGAAGAAATTGTAAATAATGGTGCACGTTGGATTTTTATTGCTGAAAAGTTTAATTTATTTATGTATGGATTTTATCCTCCTGAAGAATACTGGAGACCAAATTCAGTTATCATTCTTTTATTAGTAGCTGTATATGCTTTTAATAAAATTAATAATACCAGAGCTAGAGTAGCAATTATTCTTGCTTTCCCTGTGATTACTTTCTACCTTGTTTCTGGTGGTATTTTTGGATTAGAACATGTTGAGACTGAAAAATGGGGTGGTTTAATGTTAACTATTCTAGTGGCTTCAGTTGGTATTATTGCATCTTTTCCAATTGGAGTTATATTTGCACTGGGTCGACAATCTCATATGCCAATTATTAGAAGTATTAGTATTGGATATATTGAGTTTATTCGTGGTGTTCCTTTGATTACTTTATTATTTATGTCATCAGTTATTTTACCACTATTTTTCCCAGAAGGAATGGATTTTAACAAACTGTTAAGAGCACTAATTGGTATTACTTTATTCCAAGCAGCATATATAGCTGAAGTTGTTCGTGGTGGATTACAAGCAATTCCTACAGGACAATATGAAGCAGCTGATTCATTGGGATTAACGTATTGGAAAAAGATGGGTCTGATTATTTTACCACAGGCTTTAAAAATATCTATTCCAAATCTTGTTGGTTCATTTATTTCATTATTTAAAGATACAACCTTGATTTTGATTATTGGATTATTTGATGTCCTGGCCATGGTTAACTTAACAAGTAAAGACACCAATTGGTTAGGTTTTGAAACAGAAGGTTATGTATTTGTCACGATGATATATTGGGTAATTTGTTTTAGTATGTCTAAATATGCTCAATCAGTAGCAACAAAGTATAATACAGAAAGATAAAAGTAGTATAAGTAGAGTAATTCACTCTACTTATTTGAACCAAAAGTTTGATACACAAACTTTGGAGAAAAATAAAGGATAGTTTATGAGCGCACAAGATTATATGATAGAATTAAATGAAGTCAACAAATGGTATGGAGACTTTCATGTTTTAAAAGACGTTAATTTAAAAGTTAAAAAAGGTGAAAGAATTGTAATTTGTGGACCTTCTGGGTCTGGAAAGTCAACTACAATTAGATGTATTAACAGACTTGAACCTTTTCAAGAGGGACAAATTATTGTTAACGGATTGGAACTAACTGAAGATGTGAAAAGAATTATTGAAGTTAGAAAACATGTTGGAATGGTATTTCAACACTTTAACCTTTTCCCTCATTTATCAATTTTAGAAAACCTAATATTATCTCCAACTTGGGTTAGCGGGATTTCTAGAAAAGAAGCTATAAAAACTGCAATGCACTTTTTAGAAAGAGTAAAAATTGCAGATCAAGCAGATAAGTATCCCAACCAATTATCAGGTGGGCAACAGCAACGTGTTGCGATTGCAAGATGTTTATGTATGAACCCTGAAATTATGTTATTTGATGAACCAACATCAGCACTAGATCCAGAAATGATTGGTGAAGTTCTTGATGTTATGAGTGAATTGGCAGATGAAGGTATTACTATGGTTTGTGTTACTCATGAAATGGGATTTGCAAAAAAAGTTGCTGATAGAGTAATTTTTATGGATGCAGGTCAAATTGTAGAAGAAAACACACCTCATGAGTTTTTTGATAATCCTCAATCTGATAGATTAAAACTATTCTTAGAACAAATTCTAGACCATTAGTCTGGTTTTTATTTGTTAATTGAAGTTGATTCCCCATCAACTTTAATTAGCAAAATTAGTATTATTTACTTATATTAAAAATACATAATTTTTGATACTTTTGTACCACTATTTTATCTTACACTTAATAACTTCCGCAATATAAAGGACATCACTTGACTACTAGTATATTTGACATATTTAAAATTGGCATTGGCCCATCAAGTTCACATACGGTTGGACCTATGATTATTTCTAATGAGTTTTTGAAAGAAATTAAAAACAATAATTTATTGGAAAAAATCGAAAAAATAAAAATTGATTTTTATGGTTCTTTGGCTGCAACTGGTATTGGACATGCCAGCGATAAAGCGGTTTTAATTGGTTTACTTGGAAAAACACCAAAGACTGTTGATACCAATAGTGTTGATGAAATGGTAGAAGAGATAAAAAAGAGTAAAAAGATTAAATTAATGGAAGAAAAGTTCATTGATTTTGACTATGATACCCAACTGGTATTACATACAAGCAAGTTTTTACCCTATCATTCTAATGCCATGACTTTAACAGTATATGATTCAAATGATAAGCCTTTTTTTGATAAAACATATTATTCAATTGGTGGAGGATTTGTTATATCTGAAGACGATATTGATAAAAAAGAAACCACTACTACTGTTGAAGTTCCTTATCCTTTTAGCAGTGCAGATGAATTAATGGACCTTTGTAAAAAACATTCATTAAAAATCTCTCAGCTTGTGATGGAAAATGAAAAAGCAGTTCGAAGCGAAGATGAAATAAAACAAAACCTAAGAGAGATCTGGGACGTGATGCATACTTGCGTTAAAGAGGGAATTAAACATGAGGGCATTATGCCTGGAGGGTTAAATGTTCCACGGCGAGCTCACAAATTGTATGAAAAACTAAGCTCTAAACAAAACTTTTCTATGGTTGACCCCTTAGAAGTAATGGATTGGATTGATTTATATGCCTTGGCTGTCAATGAACAAAATGCCTGTGGGGGAAGAGTTGTTACTGCTCCAACCAATGGGGCAGCTGGAATTGTTCCTGCTGTTATTCATTATATGAATCGATTTTTAAATAAAAACTTACAAGAATTTGATGAAGAAAGTATTTTTAACTTTTTACTCACCGCTGGTGCCATTGGGACACTATACCAAAAAAATGCATCCATTTCTGGTGCTGATGTTGGATGTCAAGGTGAAGTGGGAGTTGCTTGTTCAATGGCTGCTGGTGCACTTGCAGAGTATATGGGTGGAAGCATTGATCAAATCGAGAATGCAGCAGAAATTGGAATGGAGCATAATCTAGGACTTACGTGTGACCCTATTGGTGGATTGGTTCAAATTCCTTGTATTGAAAGAAATGCCATGGCATCAATGAAAGCTGTAAATGCTGCACGTATGGCTATTAATGGAGATGGACATCATTATGTTTCATTAGACAGTGTCATTAAGACTATGTTTATAACTGGAAAAGATATGATGACCAAATATAAAGAAACCTCTACAGGTGGATTGGCTGTTAATACAATTGAATGTTAATAGCTAGTATATTTTAAAATTTAAGGGATGAATATATATTTCCCTTAAATTATACAGTTAACTTCTAAACATTAGTATTGTTAGTATCTTTTTAAGACAGTGCCAACCAGATTCCTACTCCAATCATCATTGAACCTGCAATTTTATTTAATAATCTCACGTTTGAGGAGTTTTGAAGTAGTTTTCTCAAGGTACTTCCACCACTTGCATAAATAATTAGACAAATAAATTCCAAGAGTAAAATAAAAAATAATAAAATAGAGAGCTGGGGAGTCAGATCCAGCTTATCATTAATAAAAGGTGGAAGAAGTGCTATGAAAAATGCCCAGCCTTTTGGGTTTGCAATAGCGGTTACAAAACCTTGCATTGCTAAGTTTTTATTTGAAATGTCATATGCACATTTCTCTAAATTTAGGGCCATTTTACCCCTTGATAACCACATTGAAATTCCAAGATAAGAAAGATAAATACCTCCACCATACTTAAGTACAACAAATACTTGAGGGTATTGCAACATAATAGTGGCAACTCCAATTACTGAAGCAGTGGCTACTAATGCAACGCCAAATAATTCTCCATACATCATAAAAAGAGTTTTTTTAAGTCCAATACTCATTCCCATACTTAAAGATAGTGTCATACACATTCCAGGAGTTAGGGATACAAAAAAGAATGTGGGTATAAATACTGCTAATATTGAAAGGTTAATATAATCCAAAATAATGTCCTTTAAAAAAAAATCTAATCATTATACTTGAATTTATTTAAAAGTTATAAGAGGTATAATTATTTAATGATTATTTAATGATTACTTAGTGATTTAAGTGTCACAAATAAGTGATTTTGTGCTACAATACCACACTAATGAAGGAGAGTTAAATGATTAATTCAATCAACAAAAAGTTTTCTATTTTAATAGGAATCACAATATTATCACTGATGATAATTTTTACAACAATGATGATTATAAACATCAATAAAAGTATCGTTAGAGACTTGGAAACAAACTTACAAATTCAAGTTGGGAACTATTTGCAAACAGCAGAAGTTTATGATGATTCTTTGAGAGATAGTTCTTTAAAATTGATGAGTGTTTTTGAAAAATCATTTAGAAATTTAAGACTAAAAGCAAATGCACCAAGAGTAAAAGTTAATGGTGTGGAAACTTTAGGTTTATATGACGGCTTTGCTCGAGTGAATAAAGACTTTATTCCTGTTGATAGATTTACTGATATGACAGGAGCAGCAGCTGCTCTTTTTGTAAAAGATGGTGATAATTATGTTCGAATCACTTCTTCTTTAAAAGATGAAAATGGTGAGAGAATTTTGGTTGATACTATTGACGTTAATAGTGAAAAATATAAAAAGATTCAAAATAGAGAGAAGTTTATTGGTTTAGAGAAAATCGCAGGTAAAAGTTATTTATCTGTTTATTCTCCAATTATCAGTAAAGATGAAATAGTAGGTACTTTTTATATTGGATATGATTTTACCGAGGGTTTAGAAACATTAAAAAAGAAACTTAAAAAAGTAAAAATTGGAAAAACTGGATATATTTTTGTTTTAGGCAATGATGGTAAATTGCTATTACACCCAACTATGACAGGCAAAGACTTAACAAAAGTAAAAGATGCCGATGGTAAATTTTTTGCAAAAACCATATTAAAACAAAAAAACGGAGTTATTCATTATAATTTTGTTGACAAAGGTGAAACTCATGAACGAGTAGCTGCATATGCACATTATGAGAAGTGGGGATGGACAATTGTTGCTGGGTCTAAACAACATGAGTTTTTACAAATTTCCGAAGAAGTTGAATCCAATCTTATTATTGCAACCATCGTTTTAACCTTGGTTCTAATTGGAATCATCTTTGTTCTTGTTAATAAAGTGGTATCTAATCCTTTGGAGCAATTTCAAAATGGATTATTGGATTTTTTCGCGTATTTAAATAAAACAAAAGATACAGTGAATAAAATTGAACTTAAAAGTAATGATGAAATTGGTCAGATGGCCAATGTGGTTAATAAAAATATTGAAGATATTGAATCTCATATTAATGAAGACAATTGTTTAATTGAGAATGTTAAAGAAGTAGTGAATGATGTAAGTGCGGGACAACTAGAAAAAAGAATTCAAGTAACATGTAGTACCACTTCTTTAAATGAATTAAGAGACTTGATTAATAATATGTTGGATAACTTGGAAAACTTTGTGGGTAAAGATATTAATACTTTAAGTGCAGTATTAGAAAGTTATGCAAAAAGAGACTTTCGAAAAGTACTTGATCCAGAAACTAGTGGTAAAATTGGAAGTGAAATCATTAATATGAATGAAATGATTACTGGAATGTTGATGGACAATCAAAATGATGGAATTAATCTAAAAAATAGTTCGTCTCAATTGTCTCAGAGTGTAAATGTTTTAAATGAAAGTGCAACGAACCAAGCGGCTTCTTTAGAGGAGATTGCAGCTTCAGTGACTGAAATATCTGAAAATATTCAACATACAAGTCAAAAAGCTCAAGACATGTTTGCTTTATCTTCTAATACAAAAGAATCTTCAACTGAAGGAAAACAACTGGCAATTAAAACAGTGGCTTCAATGGAAGAAATTAATGATAAAGTTCAAACCATTAATGAATCAATCGCAGTTATCGATCAAATTGCTTTCCAAACCAATATTCTCTCTCTTAATGCTGCAGTGGAAGCTGCAACTGCAGGTGAAGCGGGTAAAGGTTTTGCTGTTGTTGCTCAAGAAGTTAGAAATCTTGCTAGTAGATCAGCAGATGCTGCAAAAGAAATTAAAGAGCTTGTTGAGTCTGCTACTATACAAGCTAAAAATGGTAAAGATATTAGTTCAGTGATGATTAAAGGGTTTGAAGAACTTGAAACCAAAATTGATGAAACTAATCTTCTGATTAATGATGTGGCAGATGCTGCTAAAGAGCAAACATTAGGAATGAATCAAATTAGTGATACCATTAATAATCTTGACCAATTTACACAAGGTAATGCTTCTGTTGCTGATAAAACAAACGCTATTTCAATGGATACCAATAAAATTGCATTGGGTGTTGTTGAAAACGTTAATAAAAATCAATTTAATGGAAAAAAAGAGATATAAAACAAGTCTAAATTATTTCCAAAAAGAATTTAAAAGCTCAATACCTTTTTGTATTGGGCTTTTTTTATGTAGATGGTATACTCTAATCATAGAATAAATCAAGAAAACAGTGGTATGAATAAGATACAGAGTTTATTAATATAATCTAACCTGAACTATCAATTTTATAAATATAACAAATGAATCAAGAAGATACATGTTTAGAAGTGAAAAGCTTTGAGGAAGAAGAAGCATAAAAAAAGCCAATAACATTATGTTATTGGCTTTTTATGGTTAATAGTTGAGGGGAAATAGGTATGTTTAAAATATACCTATAAACTATCAACCCCAAACAAATTAAAACGAAACTGGTTCGTATTTGATATCTAAACTAATTGCTACTGGTTCATTTGTTAATTTACCATCATAAGTATTTAATCCATTTAATAAATGTTTGTCATCTGCTAAGGCTTTTTCTAAACCTTTATTGGCAATGTTTAATCCATGTCTTAAAGTAGTTGATGTTAGTGCTAACGTTGAAGTTAATGCAACAGCACCAGGCATATTAGCTACACAATAATGTAAAACGTCATTTACAACATATGTTGGATTATCATGATATGTAGCTTTTGAAGTTTCAAAACAACCACCTTGATCAATTGCAACATCTACAACTACAGCTCTTTTTTTCATTAATTTTAAATCATCTTTAGAGATAAGTTTAGGAGCTGCAGCTCCTGGAATTAATACTGCACCAATTACTAAATCAGCAGCTTTGATTGATTTTACAATGTTTGATCTGTTTGAGAAAAGTGTCGTTACTTTTGAACCAAATAAATCATCATAAAATGCCAATCTAGAAGCTGAGATATCCATAACAGTAACATTAGCACCAAGTCCAACAGCCATTTTACAAGCGTTTAATCCAACAATACCACCACCAATAATTACTACATTACCACGTTGAACGCCTGGAACTCCACCTAAAAGAACTCCTCTTCCACCAAATGGTCTCTCTAGGTACTTAGCACCTTCTTGAGCAGCTAATCGTCCTGCAATCTCACTCATAGGAGTTAAACAAGGAAGTCCACCCTCACGGCTTGTAATTGTTTCATATGCAATGGCTTTAACTTTTTTAGCTAACAATGCTTCTGCTTGTGGTCTATCTGCCGCAATATGTAAATAGGTATATAAAATTTGACCTTCATGGAAAAAGTCGTACTCCTCAGGAAGTGGTTCTTTTACTTTAACAATCATATCTGAATCATCAAAAAGTTTTTGTTTATCATCAACAATAATACCACCAACAGCTTCATATAATTCATTTCCAAAACCAGCACCGTCACCTGCATTGTTTTCTACATAAACTGTATGACCATTTTGAACGTATGCCTCAACACAATCTGGTGTTAAACCAACTCTATATTCGTGTACTTTAATTTCTTTTACTAAACCTATTTTCATTTTCTATCCCTTGTATTAAATTTATTTTATTTTGATACTATACTAATAATTAAAAATTCGCGTATGAACTTTACTTACAACTCTTTTTAACAAATATGCAATCAAACCCCTTACCTTGAGATTTAGAAAAAGTCCTACTGCATTTGTTCCTGATAAGTCAATCATCAAACCTTTTGTTTTAAGATTGTTAGCTAATAAAGGTTCTTCTTCTATACTGTTTATTATATTTTTTGCTGTTAGTTTTGCTTGCAATTTTGCCATTTGTGCAGTAGGTAGTACAAAATTACCTTCCTCATCTATGGTTTGTGCAATATCACCAATTGCAAAAACATTTTTGTGTTGCTCAATTCGTAAATACGGATCAACTACAATTTGATTTTTGATATTGATTTCAATATTTTCATTGGATACCAGTTTTTCAGAGGTCACTCCAATTACAAAAAATATCAAATCAAAAGGTACTTCTTGTGAATCACTTAAAAATACAGTATTGTTTTTTACTTCATTTACAAATGCGCCATGGTATCTTTTAACATTCAAGTCATTACACGCTTTTTCTGTATTTGAAACCAAGTACGGATCCATATTTGGTAAAATATTTGGAAGTTGTTCAATTAATGAAATTTGGCACTCGTCACTTTTGATATGTTTATTTTTTAATTTTCTAGACATTTCTAGTGCAATTTCGACCCCACTTAGTCCGCCACCCACAATAACTACATTTTTATTTTGTCTGTTTGTATTTATTAGATTAAAAAATTTTTCTTTGTAATCTTGAAGTGTTGCAATATCTTTGATATCTGCAGCATATTCATTGATGTTTTTTATTTGTCTTGGAAAAAAAGATATACTTCCTGTTGCAATAGTTAAATAATCATAAGAAATAATTTCCTCATTTTTTAATAAAACTTTATTGTCTTCAAATAAGATATCATTTACTTCTGAACAAATAAATTCAGCTTTATTGTTTCGTGTGAAATCATTCAAATCATGTGCCACTTGTTCAAAACTCATCTCATCACATAAATATTTATGAATGTCCGTTTGAGCTAGATGATAAGGTGTTTTATTAATCAAAATTACTTTTAAGTTTTTTTGATTTTTTAAACTATGTACCATACTGGTACCCGCATATCCACCACCAATAATAACCAATGTTTTTTGATTTTGATTGAGCATTGTAAAGCCTTTTTATTTAATCTAGTTGAATTTTAACACATAATTGAAACTAAATATTCAATATAATTAAATTATGAAGAAAATGAGATTTTGTGCTACAAAATGTAACAAAAAAGTCTTCTTAACTATTAAATAGTTTAATCATATTAAATTAAATTACATTATTAACCTTAAATAGTTTAAATTAACAACAAATATTTCAATAATATTAAATATATTGATAGTTCAATTTGATTGAACTTAGTGTGAATTGGCTTCAAAGCCAAAATTAGATACACTCAAGGCACTTAAATAGTAGGAATTAATGTGTCAGTAGATTTTGAAGTAGGCCAAAAAATTAAGTCTTTGCGTAAAGTAAAAAAAATGACTGCCAAAAAATTGGCGCTTGATGCAGGTATTTCTGTTGGAATGTTATCACTATTAGAAAATGGTTCAACTTCTGGATCAGTTGAAACCCTTCGGAAAATTGCAAAAGTACTCGATACGACTATTGCACATATTTTCACTGATGATGAAAATGAAACCATTGATACTACTAACAATGAAGCCATGTATGTGGTACGAAAAAATGCAAGAAAAAAAATATTCTTTCCAGACCCTTTATACAAATGTGAATTACTAACTCCAAATTTACAGGGTGCATTAGAATTTATTTTAGTGGAACTAGAGCCTGGTCGAGTTACAGATGAAGTTTTACCCCATACTCAAGGTGGAGAAGAATGTGATTATGTTCTAGAAGGTACTATTGAAGTATTATTAGAACAACAGGTGTTTGTCTTAAATGAAGGTGATAGTATTCGCTTTAACCCTGTATCTCCTCATAAAATTGAAAATAAGGGTACTGTAAAAGCCAGATATATTAGTGTCATCACTCCTCCTTCCTTTTAAATTCTTTTTATAAACACACTGGGACATCCTAATGAATAAAAATGCTCTATATATTATAATATATAATATCATTGTGGTCTTGTCTGTGATGTACGCTACTCAACCCCTCCAACCTCTTTTATCAGATGAATTTAATATCTCAATAGTTGAATCTTCTTTATTCACAGCAGTTATTATGTTTTGGCTAGCTGTAGCGCCTATTGTTTATGGATATATATTAGAAAGTATCAGTGCCAAAAAAATGCTGAGTATTTCTTCTGTCATTTTATTTTTTACGAATCTGGTCTTGGGCTTTAGTAATAGTTTTGAGATGTTTTTATTTGCACGTTGTTTGGAAGGTTTAACCGTTCCAGCTATTTTGACATCATCCATGACCATCTTAGCCAATATTGACAAAAAAAATATTCAATATAATATGTCTATTTATGTTGCATCTACAGTTTTTGGTGCTTTGGTGGGAAGAGTGATGTCGGGATATATTGCCAGTGAATTTGGATGGAGAGCTGTTTTTTTTACTTTAAGTATTGCCTTATTACTGGGACTTGTTTTTATTCGAAAATTAAATTTAGATGTGGCGACAAAAATGACAAAAGCAAACATCAAAGATATTATGGAGATTTTGAGAGATAAAAGATTTTCGTTAATTTATTTGCTGATGTTTACAGTCTTTTTTGTTTTTGCAGGTTTATTAAATCTTATTCCTTTTCGGATGAAAGAACTTTTTGGAGATGTTTCTGAGTTTACCATTGGTTTGTTATATTTGGGATATGGATCGGGTGTTGTTGTAGCACTTTTATCAAGAAAAATAATTAAGTTCTTTGGCAGTGAAATAACAGCAATTCTGGCAGGCGGGGTATTCTATATCTTGATGGCTATATTTTTTGCAGCTGAGAATTTAACCTTTATTTTTATTATGATGTTCTTACTATGTATTGGAATGTTTACGGTACATTCAATTGCTACGGGTATGGCAAACTCTATGAAAGAAAGTCAAAAAGGCTTGACTTCTGGAATGTACTTGTCATTTTATTATATTGGAGGGGCTTTGGGTTCTGTAATACCTTCTATTATTTATAGTCATTTTGGATGGAATATTTTATTGGGAGTTTTTATATTGGCTCTGATTTTTGTGTTTACTCTTGTATACTTTAATAGACATATATTTGTACTTGAAAAAAAGGGTGATTGAAGAGGCCAGGATATTTGCCTCTTCTGTATTAAAAATGATTAAACCTTAGTCTTCTAAAACAATATTTTCTTTTCCTACAAATTTAATACTTTCACTGGCTTCTACCATTTGTTGTGCAACAGTATAATTCTTTGATGAAATTTCACTTACATCTTGTGCAATTGAAGCATTTTTTTGAGTAGAGATATCAATATCATTAATGGCATTATTTATTTGATTAACTCCAGTTTCTTGTTCTTTTGATGCGGATGAAATGGTATCAATGAGTTCTACCGTTTTATTAATGTTTACAATCATTTCTTCATAATCAGAAGTCATAACCGTTGCAATATTTTTACCCGTTTCTACTTTTGTACGTAAAACATCCATGAGCCCTTCGATTTCTTTGGCCACATCTGCACTTCTGTTTGCTAAGTTTCTCACCTCTTGAGCCACAACTGCAAAACCTTTTCCAGCTTCACCCGCAGTTGCTGCTTCAACAGCTGCATTAAGTGAGAGAATATTGGTTTGGAAGGCGATTTGGGCTATTTGAGATACCGCTTCGAAGGTTTTATTGGTAAATCCATATATTTCATCCATGGCACTATCTGTGTCTTTGGCTAGTGATAGACCTTTAATTGATGATTCTTTTACGTTATTACCAACTTCAATGACTGAAGTAATGTGTTGTGAATTACTAGAAAATATAGATGAAATTTCAACAATAGCTGCAGCTGTTTCTTCAATGGCAGCTGCTTGATGCTGCGCAGAATTAGAAAGTGTGGTTGCTTTTTTTGTTAATATACTGGATTCTTTTTCTAAAATTAAACCTTGTTTATAAGTAGATGAAACTTGTTCAACAATTTTGTCATTTAAAGAGTTTACTCCTTCAAATAGCTGTTTAAAAGCACCTCCTCTAAAGAGTTGCGTTTCTATTTTGTTTAAATAGTTTTGATTCTCGTATTGTGATAATACTTCTAATGCATTGTTTATTCCTGTGTTAAGTTTGTCAAACATGGTATTTAAACTTTTTGCAATATAATTGATTTTAATATCATCTGCTGTTGAAGTGATTTTATCATTGGTAAACCCATCAGATAACTTTTCACAAGCCAACATGATCTCACCATAAACCGTCAAGTTCTTTTGATCTCTTTTTTGTATTAAAGTATTAATGGAAGAGAGTTTTTTTTCTATTTCTTTAAAATCACCTGAGCTACATGTGTGTGTCTCGTCAATTTTGTTAATATCTTCTACTATATATTTTTCTAGTAAATCTAATGTGTTTAGAATTGCTTTTTTATCTTTTTTTGTATTAAAAAACATCTTGATCCTTATTCTGATAAGTTATATAATGCAATGGCATGTTTAATTTCTGCATCTGTTGGTTTAACTCGAATAGAAATATATCTTTTATTTCCATTGGCATCTTTTGAAGAATAAGCAGTGGCATTGAGCCAATAAAAATCCCCATTTTTTGTTTTATTTTTAACAATACCATTCCAAATCTCTCCAGCTTGAATTGCATTCCATAATTCTAAAGAGGTTTCTTTTGGCATGTCAGGATGTCTAACTATATTGTTATCTTGTCCAATTAATTCATCTTTTGTATATCCAGATATTTTACAAAATTCTTCATTTGCATAAATGAGAATTCCCTTTTCATCTGTTTCAGAAACAATTAGTGTATCTTTTTCTAGTTTTATTTCACTCATGTTTAATCCTTCTTACAGAGGATAAGATTAGTCCTATAAAAGACAGCTTAGTTACAGAATATTTACAAAAGAAATTAATAATTTCTGAGCATAAGTATATTGGAAAGTTAGTAGGATTAAATGGAAGGAATGGTAATTGTAAAGTGTACACCTTTGTTAATTTCACTGGTACAACTCACTTCTCCTTTAAATTGTTTTTGAACAATATTATATAAAATATTTAGTCCAAGACCTGTACCCCCAGAGCTTTTTTTTGTCGTGAAAAATGCATCAAAAATATAAGGTAACTCTTTTGGGTTGATTCCTTTTCCATCATCCTTATATGAAAGCACTACTTGTGTAGCTTCTTCTTTTAACTCAATATGAATGTGGCCTTTTTTTTCATTGATATACCCATGTAAAATTGAATTCATAATCAAGTTAGTAATTACCTGTCCAAAAGCACCGGGATAAGTACTAACTTTAACATCTTTAGGAATGTTATTGTGGATAATTAATTGTGTCTTTTTAATTTGACTAGAGATGGATAAAATTAAACCATCGGTGTATTCTTTTACATAAAACCTTCTTTTTTCTTCATGGGTCTGATCCACAGAGATTTGTTTAAAAGCTTGAACCAGATTACTCGCTCTGGTAATATTAGAAACAATTTGTTCAGATATTTCTTCTGTTTTGTTAAGATAGGTTTCAAATTCATCTTGAGACATGTCATTTTCAGTATAGAGTTCTCGTATATGTAAGGAGATACTATCAAAGTAGGTGATACCTGTCAGTGCAATTCCCAAAGGGGTATTAATTTCATGGGCAACACCTGCTACAATACTACCTAAACTGGCCATTTTTTCTGACTCTATTAGTTTGTCTTGCGTGTGTTCAAGTTCATCTAAGGTATGTTTGAGTTTTTTATTTAGAATAATTAATTCATCTACTTTTGATTCACTCATAAAAAAACGAACCAATACAATAGAAATAAGTATCATCACTACAAAAATAATGAAGGTAAAGAGATGTGTGAACTTTTTTAAATCCTCGGATTGAGCATTGAGATCAAATGTTAATTGTTTGGATAAATTGACTAAAATATCTTCACTTTCATGTACTTCAGTTCTCATTTTCCCGTGAAGTCCTAAATTTTCATTTAATCCAATATCTATTTCTGTTTGTACAAAGTCTAAAAACCTATTTGTATAAATATCAAGAAGTATTTTAATCTTTGGGTCTTTTATTTTTTTTAATAATATGGATTTTTCAAAAATAAAAAAATCTTTGTATCTCATATTTCGCTGTAAAATAAAATTGTTTTCATGATCTACGAGGGAGTGTATAGACTCATTTAACTCTTTATTGTTTTGTACTGCTGTTTGGAGTTCTTTGGCAATCAATGTTACCTCCAAGTGTTTGGATTCACTTTCATGGTAACCCAGAGTTTCTTGTTTTAGTGCCAGTTGATTGAATAAGTCGGCATATCTATTGATACTCTTACGAAAAGTTATCAGTAAATGTGAATCAATTTTTTCATGTTGTAAATCATCTATTAAAATAAGAATATGTGTTTGAATAGTACGGTGAGCTTTATTAAAAAGTATAATATATTTGTTGTTTTTTCTGGATAAAAAATCTTTTTCATGTCGACGTAACATGAGAATATCCGAGTTTAGTTTTTCAAGCAGTAAACTGGCTTCACTTAATATTTGAAATTCATCCTGTTCTTTTTTCTCTAAAGAAAGAATCAAAAACAAACTAATAAACAGTGAGATAAAAAATAGTGTTAAAAGCCCTTTTGTTGATTTAAACATAGTTGCTACTTTCCATAAATGGGTACACTAATATATTCTCTAATTGCTAATTAATGTGTTAATAATTATATATAGTTAAATAATTAAGCTTAGGTGGTTAAGTACCTCTATAATTTTAAATCTCCTTTGGTTCGCCTAAATAAAAACCTTGGGAATAATCAATACCCATCTCTTGAACTTTACGAAGTACTTTTTTACTATGGACGAATTCTGCAATAGTTGATATACCTTGCTTTTTGGCAAAGGTGATGATCAAATCAGATATAAGTTGTGATTGGGCATTGGTATCGATGTTTTTTATAAATGAGCCATCAATTTTTATATAATCAACATTGAGTTTCATAAGGTATTCAAAGTTAGAATATCCAGTACCAAAATCATCAATAGCAATTTTACACCCATATTCTTTCATGGTTTTTATAAATACAGATACCTCTTCAAAACTATCAATACCTTCGCTCTCAACGATTTCAAAAATCACACGATTGGCAATATCATACTTTTCCAGCTTGTGTGTAATATATCTTACGGTATCTTTATTGGTAATATCATCCAGTGTTAAATTAATAGAAAACTCACTGTCATTTTGTGAGAAATGTTTAAAGGCTTGAGATACCACTATTTTGGTCAACTTAGGATAGAGTTTTATTTTTTTAGAAATTTCTAAAAAATGAAACGGTGATATAAAAGTCCCATCATTTTGTTTGATTCTTATTAAACATTCATATTTTTTAGTGTTTGTATCTGTATTAGAAACGATAGGTTGTTTAAAAACAACAATTCGATGTTCATTAACTGCAGCTTTTAAAATTTTGGTCCACTTGATATTATTTTGGAAGTTTAGCTCAACATTGTCATTTTTATTATAAACAAACAAACTTTTGTGTTTATCTTTTGCAATTTTTAATGCGGTATCTGCATTGATATAAGTGTTTTCACAAGATAAAGAAATTCCTGCAGTTATTGACACAAGAATTTCATTATTTTGGATTAAAAATGGTCTTCGCTCGATGAGTCGAATAGCCAATTGACAGATATTGGTAAACTCAAAATCAGATATGAATTGCGAACTTGTAAATATTGCATACTCATCAACAGGAAGTTTAAAGATAGTCACATCTTTTTTGTTTTTAAAAGACTCCACTAAGAGTTTTGCGATTTCTTTTAATAACAAATCTGAGAGTTTGGGTGAGTAAAAATTATTGATATCTATAAATCTATCTATATTTAAAATAGCCAGTTTGGCACTTTGCACATCTTCTAGTATTTCTGAGAGTTTTAATCTATTGGGTAAACCTGTTAGTCTTTCTATATGCGCATATTCCAATTCTTTTTCTTTTAAAGAACGTTTTTTTATTTCTTCATTTGCCAGTTTTTGTAAACTTCTATTGAGTTTTTTAAGCTTTTTTTCTTTGAAAATCGCATCTTTTTTATAAGTGGCAAAAATCTGATTGATGATTCTTGAGAAGAAAAAAGAAATGATTAAAGTAATAAGGGTTAATACAATAGATAACAATATGGTATAGGAAATATTTTGAGTTATTTTTTGATTTAAAGCATAGGTATTTTGTATAATTTTGGATTCCACATCATCGAGATAAGTTCCTGTTCCCAAAATCCAATTCCACTGTTTTAAATAATACACAAAAGCAGTTTTCTTTTTGGCTGTTGATTCTTCAGGTTTATTCCATAGGTAAGTTAGATAATCGCCTTCTTGATTATTTTTTGCTATTTGAATGAAGGTTTGCGTTAATTTTAGGCCTGCTCGATCGGTTACATCCCATGTATTTGTTCCTTTTTCAATAAAAGGATGATAAATGACATTGGCTTTGTCATCAATAATAAAAATATAATTATGATTTTTTGAGAGTACATTTTTTATGAAATTAATAACATCTTCTTGAAGAAGTTGTTGCTTTAAGGTCTCTTGTTTCTTTTCAAGAAATTGTTTATAGAGTATGACATCATTAACACTATTTTTTAAAGATTGTGTTTCTTCTTTGATATAGGATTCTTTGATTTGTACATTTTCAAAATCTAATTGGTCATAGTCATTTTTAACAATAAGTAAAATAAATATAATAGTTACAAATATAATTCCAAGAGGAGGTAAATATGAAATAAATTTTGGTATGTTCTTTTCGTTAAACATACTAAGAACACTCACTTACAAGGTAATGGCAGTTTAAAATATTCAATCCTTATTTCAACAATGAAACAGTATATCATAAAATGTTACATTTAGATTACAAAAAAATGACATATTTTAAATATGAAGAAACAAGTAATAAAATTATTTTTCTCTAACTAATTACAACCTAAATGCTTTTTTGGTTCCCCAAAATAATAACCTTGAAATTCATCAATACCTAATTTTTTTACCACATCGAATACATCCTTATTATGAACAAATTCTGCGATAAGTTTGATATTTAGTTTTCTTGAAAACTCAACAATAGCTTTTACTAAAGCCAAAGCATTTTCATCTTTATGAATATTTTTTATCAAAGATCCATCAATTTTAAGGTAATCAGGTTTGATATCTAAGATATGGGTGAAGTTTGAATATCCAGTACCAAAATCATCAATAGCTATTTTAATACCCGCTTGTTTGGCAACTTGAATAAATTCAATACAGTATTCACATTCAGAAATATTACTGGTTTCAATGATCTCAATGATAAGTCTTGAACAAATATCCGTATTTTTAGTCTTGATTAACTCTTGTATGATATTTAATAAACCAATTTCTTTAATATCATAATAAGATACATTAATAGAGATTATTGCATCACAAACTTCTAGTTGATCAAGAACTTGTTTTATCATTTCAGTAGATAAGGCTTCATATTGTTTTGTTTTAACAGCTGTATCTAAAAAATAAATAGGAGAAATGTAATTTGTCTCATCTCCAACTACTTGTTTAATTCTCATAAGCGCTTCGTATTTGATGATTTCTTGTTTTTTATTTACTATAGGTTGGTAGAAAGGCACAATTTCCTTGTTGTAAATGGCCTGTTTAATGGATTCCCTCCATTTCATGGTATATTCAATGGGTTCATGTTCTTTAAATTCGTTATGATAAGTAAAGAATTTTTTATTTTCTTGTTTTGCTCTTGCTAGTGCTAAATTGGCTTTTGCAAAGGCTTTGTCTTGACACATGACAATTCCCATGGTTGTATCAAAATCAATATTCATCCCCATAACTTTTACTTTATGAAATTTAGTTCGCTCAAGCAGTTCATTAAAGTTTCTCTCAAATTCACTAAAGTTGATGAACTCGCTTGTATCATAAATCACAAAGGTTTCATTTTCAACTTTATATAAGACATAGTTCTTCTCTGCACAATAGGTATTTAAAAATTGGCTGAATTCTTTAAGAACTATATTTCCGACTTCATATCCATAAATTAGATTAATATGTTCAATAGTATCCACATCAATAATCATTATAGTAGATGCTTCATCTTGTTCTAATCGCTTTAAAAGGGCACTTCTATTTTCTAATTTGGTTAAATTATCAACAAAAGAAAGTCTGATTTCTTTTTGTTTACTAAAAGTGATTCTATCTACAATCTTTTCCAGTAAAGAAATACATCTTGTAAGATTGATTGGTTTGGGTAAGTATCCGTCAATACCCAGTTCAATGATATCAATAAATTCTTCTTTTCTCGCGTAATCTGAGACAATAAGCGTTCTTTGATTATTGTTATATAACTTCATCTGATCTAACATCTGTAATCCAGACATGATAGGTAAATTTAGCTCAGTTATAACCAAATCAAAATAGTTGCCATGTGTACTGTGAAATTCTAAAAAGGCATCTAATCCTTCTTGCCCATTGTGTGCCAAATGAATATTTGGAAAAATAGTTTTTAGAAGTTTTACTTTGGTTGAAGTTTCTTGAAAATTATTCTCTATATAAAGAACTGATATTTCATTACTCTTTCTAATAAGTTGTCTTATTCCCATACTCTACCTTGAATAATTTATAATAAATGTTTAAGTTTATTATACATAAGTTTGATAAAGGTATCCCATATATAGCTTAATAATTTTTACTAATTTATAGGCCTTACTAAATATTTACTTACAAAAAACAAAGATAGGTATATATTTTGAAGACGAAAATAAAACTAGCACTTAGCATAAAGCCTATAAAGCAGGGTCTATTAAGTGATGTTATTTTTTCACATATTTATGCCTTGACAAATATACACTCAATAGGTTATAATTCTTTAGCAGTTTAAGATATTGAGTGCTAAGTTCTAAAATAACCTAAGAAAATGAGTCAACATGATTGATAAAAAAGAGTTTTTATTACAGTCTATTATTAAAGCATATATTGAACATCTTGAACCTATTGGTTCTAGTCAATTAAAATCAATGTATGACATTACTTATTCTCCTGCAACTATTAGAGGTTACTTTAAAAAACTTGGAGACGAAGGATACCTGGCTCAAGAGCATATCAGTAGTGGGCGAACACCAACTATTGAAGCTTTAAAAGAGTTTTGGATTAGTAGGTTAAACTTTAAACTTGATTTTGTAAATCTTGAAACATTAAAATATGTAGCAAATCAAATTGGTGTTTGTGTTTTTATAAAAGAACAAAAAGCAGATACCTTACAAAATATCTTAAATGTAGAAGACAAATATATGATTTTAGAATTTAATAGTTTTTCAATAACTATTAAATTTAGCTCTGCTTTACATCGATTTTTACAAGATATGGTAGGTTTAGATATCAATCATATTGTAAAAATCTCAAAACAAGTAGGTGCTTATGAATTATATGAGCAAATCAATGAGTATTTGCAAAACAGTAGTTTTAATATTATCAACTCTAAAGAGTTTTTAAAACTGGCCCTAGAATTTGATTTAGATGAGTTTATGATAAACAGTTTTCTAAAAGGTGAAGTTCTCGATAAATGTGAAGAAGATATTTATTTTGAAAACTTATTACCTGTTGGACATATTGGAATTTGTCATAACTGTAAAATAAATGGTAAAGACTCAAAAATACTTGTTATTGGTGAGTTATCAAAAAATTATGAATATTTTTATGAAAGGATTGCATCTTGAGTGAAGCAAAAACAGAAGAAGTACTAGAAGAACAAGTAGAAACTGCTGAAAATGAAACAGTAGAAACAAATGAGGAAGTTGAAACTGAGGTTGAAGTTACTGATCCAGTGAGTGATTTAGAACTTAAATTAAAAGAATCAGAAGAAAAATATTTAAGAGTTCATGCTGATTTTGAAAATATCAAAAAGAGATTAGAGCGAGAAAAATACCAAGCAATTGATTATGCAAGTGAAAAATTTGCGAAAGATTTATTAGCTCCAATTGATTCTTTAGAAATGGCAATGAGTTCAGCAACTGCTGATTTAAGTGCTGAAGAATTATTAGAGAAATTAAAAGAAGGTATTAATTTAACAATTAAAAATTTTAATACTGCTTTTGAAAAACATGATATTTCTCTTGTTGAAACAGATGGTCACTTTGATCCAAACTTCCACAATGCAATTATGCAAGTAGAAGATGAAAACAAAGAAGAAGGTGATATCGTTCAAGTGATGCAAAAAGGTTACAAGTATAAAGAGCGTCTTTTACGTCCTGCTATGGTTAGCATTTGTAAGAAGTAATTTGGATTTGACCGTAATGTCAAAAAACTAGAATATTAAATTGAAAATTAAAATTAAAATAAAAAAATGATAAGGAAATAAAATGAGTAAAGTAATTGGAATTGATTTAGGTACAACTAACTCTTGTATGGCAGTTTATGAAGGGGGAGAAGCAAAAATTATCCCTAATAAAGAAGGTAAAAACACTACTCCTTCAATCGTTGCATTCACTGATAAAGGTGAAGTATTAGTTGGTGATCCAGCTAAAAGACAAGCAATCACAAACCCAGAAAAAACTATTTATTCTATTAAAAGAATTATGGGTCTTATGATGGATGAAGAACATGCAAAAGATGCTCAAGATAAAGTTGGATATAAAATCGTAAACAGAAATGGAGCAGCTGCAGTTGAAATTGCAGATAAAGTATATACTCCTCAAGAAGTTTCTGCAAAGATTTTAGGAAAATTAAAAACTGATGCTGAAGAATTTTTAGGTTCTGCTGTTACTGATGCAGTAATCACTGTACCAGCATACTTTAATGATGCACAAAGAAAAGCAACTCAAGAAGCAGGAACTATTGCTGGTCTGAATGTTTTAAGAATCATCAATGAGCCAACAGCTGCATCTTTAGCTTATGGTTTAGATAAAAAAGGTGAAGAAAAAGTTATCGTTTATGATTTAGGTGGAGGTACATTTGATGTTACTGCACTTGAAATTGGTGATGGAACTTTTGAAGTACTTTCAACTGATGGTAATGCATTTTTAGGTGGAGATGATTTTGATAACGTAATTATTGATTGGTTAGCAGCAGAATTCAAAGACGAAAATGGGTTTGATGTTAAAAATGACAAAATGGCACTTCAAAGATTAAAAGATGCTGCTGAAAATGCTAAAAAAGAATTAAGTTCAGCAACTGAGACTGAAATCAATTTACCATTTATTTCTATGGGAAATGCAGGACCAATTCACTTAGTAAAATCATTAACAAGAGCAAAATTTGAAGCAATGACTGAAGACTTAATTGATGAAACATTAGTACACATCAAAAATGCTTTAAGAGATGCTGGATTAGAAAAAGATGAAATCCAAGAAATTATTATGGTTGGTGGATCAACAAGACTTCCAAAAGCAACTTCAATTGTAAGAGACTTTTTTGGTAAAGACTTAAATAAAGGTGTTAATCCTGATGAAGTAGTTGCTGCAGGTGCTGCTATTCAAGGTGGAGTTTTAAAAGGTGACGTTAAAGATGTATTATTACTAGATGTTACTCCATTATCTCTAGGAATTGAAACTTTAGGTGGAGTTATGACGAAACTTATTGAAAAAGGTACAACAATTCCAGTTAAAAAATCTCAAGTTTTCTCAACTGCTGAAGACAATCAACCTGCAGTTTCTATTCACGTTGGTCAAGGTGAGAGAGAATTTGCTAAAGATAATAAATCTTTAGGTATGTTTGAATTATCTGATATCCCAGCAGCTCCAAGAGGTGTACCTCAAATTGAAGTAACTTTTGATATTGATGCAAATGGTGTGTTAAATGTATCTGCTAAAGATAAAGGTACTGGTAAAGAAAATAAAATTACTATTTCTGGTTCATCTGGATTATCTGATGAAGAAATCGAAAAAATGGTAAATGAAGCTGAAGCAAATAAAGAAGCTGATGAAAAAAGAAAAGAAGTAATTGATATTAGAAATCAAGCAGAAGCAATGTTACATTCAACTAAAAAAACTTTAGAAGAAAATGAAGATGCAGTTAACGAAGAAGAAAAAACAAAAATCGTTGATGCTGCAGCTGAGTTAGAAGAAATTTTAAAAGATGAAAATGCTACGAAAGAGCAAATTGAAGAAAAACTAAAAGTATTAACTGAAGTTTCTCATAAATTAGCAGAAGCTATGTATAAAAAAGAGGGTGAAAACAAAGATGGTGCTAAACCTGATGCTAAAGCCAAAAAAGAAGACGAAGACGTAATTGACGCGGAAGTTGAATAATTATTAATTAAGCAGTAAGAGTTTTCTTACTGCTTGTTGATAAATAATACTATGTATACAATTATCTTTCTTATACTTATTTTTTTAATGTTTATTTTTTCTGTTATGTTATATTTTAAGCAGAAATCCTCAAGGTTTGATACCTTAGACAGTGGTGTATGCCCTGCTTGTGGTTCTAAAACAAAAATCATACTTGACACAGATAATGATACTGAATTTAAAGTACCTGTTATTAGAAAAAGAATTTTACAAAGTCATGGCTGTAGTGGTGCCATTGAATTTGAGTTTAAATGCAGTGAATGTGGACTAAAAGAAGTCCATACCCAAAGCAGATAAACTTTTATCTTTTACAGTTTTTTATAAATTAGACTTTAAAAAACTGATTGTTCTATCCCAAGCTAAATCAGCTGCATCTTTCACATACTTTTTATTTGATCCTTGTCTACTTGCAAATCCATGACTTGTATTTGGATAAATATATACTTCGTGATTCCCTTTAAGTGTTTTTAATTTAACTTGAAATTCTTTTACATTATCTATACTTATTGATCGATCTGTTTGTGCAAAATGACCAATAATATCTGCTCTCATTTTTTGTAAATCATCTTTTGGATTAAATCGACCATAATAAATCACAGAAGATTTTACACCCAAATTGTTTTTAGCAATTTGATAGGACCACCCACCTCCAAAACACCAACCAATAGAGCCCACCCGATCTTGGATGACATTGTTTTTATTTTTGATAAATTTTAGAGCCTTTTTGATATTTTCAAAAGCTTTAGATTGATTCTGTCGTACAGTACTTGCATATACTTTTGCATCTGCTCTATTGGTACTAGATTTACCACCATATAAATCAATGGCCAAGGTGACATAACCCAGTTTTGCGAACTTTTTGGCCTTTGCTTTAATATCGTCGTTTAATCCCCACCACTCATGAATGAGAATTAATGCAGGATAAGAACCCATTTCTTTTGGACTGGCCATAAAACCATTAAGTTTTTTGTAATTCATATTGCCGTAAGTTATATCTTGAAATTTAATTTCAAGCTCAATTGCCGATGAATCAAGAGAAAAAACCAAGACCAAAACCATGAAAAATTTACCTAACATAATAACTCCTTTTGTTTCTTTTGATTAAAATGATTTACTATTAAGTTTAACATAAGTACAAGAGTATTAAGCAAAAGATGGTAATATAATATTCTTAATTTAAATTCTTAAAAGAGGTTCTAATGAAAAATATACTATACGTTTTCACAGGTATACTACTGACAGTTTTTATCACCGGGTGTGCTCCAAAATATAATAAAGATTTTGAGAAAATATCCAAAGCCAATTTAAAACAAAGTGCATGGAGTGAGTTAAAAGACTTTGAGAATGATGATTTAGATTTATCTCTTGAGGTATTTAAAAAAGCTTGTGTACGCTCAAAAAGATATGATACTTTTAAAGCAACTTGTGCGAAAGCAAAAATAGCGACAAATGCCAAGCAATTTTTTCAAGATAACTTTACTCCTTTTAAATTATACGATGATAAAGACTCAGAACAAGGTTTAATTACAGGATATTATGAACCGCTTTTAAATGGAAGTAGAATTAAAACTGGAAAGTTCCAATACCCAATTTATAAAATGCCCAATGATTTAATTACTGTTGATTTAAGCTCTGTATACCCAGCGTTAAAAAAATATAGATTAAGAGGACAGATAAAAGGAAATAAACTTGTCCCATATAATACAAGAGCGCAAATGGAAAGTAAAAAAGATTTAGAGCCTATTTGTTATGTGGACAGTAAAGTAGATCTGTTTTTTTTACAAATTCAAGGTTCTGGAAAAGTTAAATTTCAAGATGGGACTATTATTAACGTGGGTTATGCCAATCAAAATGGACGACGTTATAATTCAATTGGGAAAGCCATGATTAAAAAAGGATATATTACTCCAGATCAAGGTTCTCTTCAAGGTATTAAAAAGTGGTTTGAAAACAATCCAAAAAAGGTTGATGAGGTTTTAAATATCAATGAAAGTTATATCTTTTTTCAAGAATCACAAAGAAGTGCAACGGGAGCTTTAGGGGTTGAATTGGTAGCACAAAGAAATTTAGCCGTTGATAGAAGTTATATTCCTTTGGGAATGCCTGTTTTTATCCAAACAAATAATCCTCTCAATAAAAAAGAAATTAATCAACTTATGATTGCCGCAGATGTAGGTGGAGCTATCAAAGGACAAATTAGAGCAGACTTTTTTTGGGGAAATACAAAAGAAGCAGAAGAAGTTGCTGGTAAAATGAAACAAAAAGGTATTCTTTATATGTTGATTCCAAACAAGATATAAAGACTAAATCTTAAGTATTTTTTTTATTTTAAGAGTGATTTTTTTATGATATATTGTAATTTAGGCTAATTTGCACTAATTAGGAGTATAGGTTGAAAAATATAAAAGGTAATGTTTTTGGTGGAATCACAGCTGCTGTTATCGCATTACCTTTAGCTTTAGCTTTTGGAGTAGCAAGTGGAGCAGGTGCTGTTGCTGGAATCTATGGTGCTATAGTACTTGGATTTTTTGCTTCACTTTTAGGTGGTACTCCCACTCAAATTTCAGGTCCAACAGGACCAATGACCGTTGTTGTTGCCAGTGCAGTGGTTATTTTCTCTTCTGATATGAATGCAGTAATGGCAGTAGTTTTACTCACAGGACTTTTCCAAATAATTTTTGGAATCACTAAAGTGGGTAAATATGTAAAATATATTCCTTATCCAGTCATCTCTGGTTTTATGAGTGGAATTGGTTTAATTATTATTATATTACAAGTGAATCCATTTTTTGGATTAGCAGGATATGGTTCTGTTCTTGAATCTTTATATAATCTTCCAAATACTTTTACCAATATGAATAAAGAAGCCTTGTTTATTGCCTTCTCAACACTGTGTATTATGTTTTTACTCCTAAAAAAATATCCAGTATCATTCCTGCCGCATTAATTGCTTTAGTTGTGATGACAACAATCACTATATTTTTTAAATTTGATATTGCTACTATAGGAATAATTCCTACGAGTTTACCTGAGTTTAAAATTCCTTCTTTTGAAGTATCTCAATTGAAACAAATTATAACCTTAGCCATTACCTTAGCTCTTCTGGGCTCAATTGATACCTTATTAACTTCTTTAGTAGCAGATTCAATTACCAAAACAAAACATAACTCAAATAAAGAATTAATGGCACAAGGTCTTGGAAATATATTTGTCTCTTTTATTGGTGGAATTGCGGGAGCAGGTGCAACCATGCGAACGGTAGTAAACATTAAAAGTGGAGGGACAACAAAACTCTCAGGAATTATTCATTCTATTTCTTTATTGTGTATTGTTTTGTTTATGGCGCCTATTGCTCAAGAGATCCCCCTTGCCGTTCTGGCTGGAATTTTAATGAAGGTGGGTATTGATATTTTAGACTACAAGTTTTTAAAAATCATTAACTTTGCTCCTAAAAATGATTTGGCTGTAATGTTGGTTGTCTTTTTCTTAACAGTATTTGTAGATTTAATTGTGGCTGTGGGTGTTGGTATCTTATTGGCATCTATGTTAATCGTGTATAGAATTTCAATTGAATCAAAGGTCAAAATTGAGTTTCATAAAGAGGATTTACACGATGTCGATAATAAAGATCTTCGAATTCTAAATATTAATGGTGCATTTTTCTTTGGTTCAGCCTCACTGTTTGAGGATCAAATTGAGAATATATTAGATACAAAAAAATTAATTGTCAACTGTAGTAATGTTCCTTTTATAGATATCTCAGCTATCTTTGCACTTGAAGAGATGATTCTAAAACTACAAGACTTGGATATTGAAGTTGTTTTGGTGTTAAAACATAGGCATATGCGAAAAATAAATAGAATTGACCAAATGAAAATCTTTGAAAAAGTAAAAATTTATAACAAGATTGAAGAAGCTTTATAGGTACAGAAAACATTTTATAAAGGTAAATTTAAGTTTTAGATTATTTTAGATAGAATACGATTTATATAAATAATCAAGGAACTAGATGCACATTACAAATCAAATTTCAAGAGTTTTTGGAAAATTTGCTAAAAAACCCTTTCCTAAACCAATGCAAAACTTAATCAATAAGACATATGTTAAATGTATGGGTTTAGATATGAGCGAATTTAAACATCCAAATGAATATGACTCTTTAAATGCTCTTTTTACGAGGGCTTTAGAAAAACCAAGAGACATAGATACTCAAGAGGGTAATTTTATTTCACCTGCAGATAGTTTAATTTCACAGTGTGGAACTTTACAAAATGATACCTTGATGCAAATTAAAGGTATGGAATATAATGTAGATGAACTTTTAACCTATCATTGTAGTTCAAATGTTAACAGAGTTCTTGATGGTGAATACATGAACTTCTATTTATCACCAAAAGATTATCACAGATATCATGCTCCCATTGATTGTCAAATAACAAAACTGATTCATGTTCCTGGTAAATTATATCCTGTGAATTTCAAATACCTTAAAAAAGAACTGGGACTTTTTGTACAAAATGAAAGAGTCATCGTTGAGTGTTTAAAAGATGAGAAGATATTTTACATGGTTTTTGTAGGGGCTTTAAATGTGGGACAAATGGTCTTTGATTTTGAACCACGAGTTGAGACAAATACCAAACCTGATGATATGGTTGTTTATGAGTATGATGACCTTCATATTAAAAAAGGCGAGTGTATGGGATACTTTAAAATGGGCTCAACAGTTGTTATGATATGGGAAAAGAATTTTGTTAATTTAGATAATTTAACAAAACAAAAGGTTAATTACGGGAGAATAATTTCAACTATAAAATAAGAATAAAATAAATACTATAATTTTTACACTTATTTTCTTACTCTTTGTGTGTCACACTTAAAAGGTTTGGATATGTTGAATAAGTTGTCTTTAAAAATAACTGCATTATTGGCATTAATTATCATCACATATTTAATGTCAATTATATTTATCACCATTCCTAAAATAAAAGAATATGTTTTTGAATCTGAAACAAGACATATACAAGATGAACTCCAAAAAATATCTACTGTTGTAGAATATAAATCAAAAGTTTTAGAAACTTTTACTGAACTTTCACTCCAAAATCATAAAAATAGAATCAAAGATGTTGCCCAAATTGGTAATAATATTATCAAAGCTTATCACCAAAGATATAATAATGGTGAATTTTCCCTAGAACGTGCGCAGCGTATGGCCTTTGAAGAATTAAGTAAAATTAGATATGGAGAAAATGATTACTTTTATACTTTAAATAATCAAGGGGTTTTAGTGCAACACGCTGATGCTAGGTTTCTTGGACTGAATCTTTACAATCGTGCCGATGAAAAGGGTAAGTTTTTTGCCCAAGAGTTAATGGCTCAAGCTTATAAAAATGGGTACGCCTATACTCGATATTGGTGGGTGAAGAATAAAAAAGAAAAAGTATTAGAAAAAATTGCTTACACCACATATTTTAAACCTTGGGATGTTTATATCTCAACTGGCGTGTATATTGATGATATACAAAAAAGTGTTTCTCTACAAAAACTAGAAGTACAAGTAGAGCTGGAAAGACTCATTCTTTCAACCAAGCTGGCTATGAATGGATATGTATATTTAATCTCAAGTGATACCAAAATGATGATACATCCCCATAAACATGAAAAACCTTTAAATATAAAAACTCTTAATGAAGCTTATAAAAATAAAGAAGCAATTAATTTTTCAATTAAACATGGAAGTGTGATGCAAGAAAAAATTGCCTGGGTTGATTATAATCAATATTATGATTGGTATATGGTAGCAACAGTACCTAAAAATGAGTTATATCATATGTCCAGAAATATTAACTATACTATTTTAAGTATTTCTCTTATTGTATTATCATTTCTTTTTATCGTAGGTCTAAGGTTTATTAGAAAATTAATCTCTCCCATAGAGATATTGTCAAAAAATGCTCAAGCTATTCAACAAGGTGATCTCTCAATTCGAAATAACATTCATAGTAATGATGAACTGGGTCTTTTAGCTGAACAATTTAATTATATGGTCTGTTCTTTACAAGATAATATTATAAATTTAGAAAACAAAGTAAGTTTGAGAACAAAAGAACTTAACGATAAACTTCATTTTGACGAATTAACAAAACTTCGCAACAAGTTTTCTCTTTTACAAGACTTGAAAGTACATGAAGCATCTACTTTACTTATCCTAGATATTGAAGCTTTTGATGATATTAATGAATTGTATAGTTATCATATCGGAAACAAGGTTTTGATTGAATACAGTAAATTTCTACAGCGTTTTTGTACTGGTAAATCCTATGAAATTTATCGATTATATGGAAATACCTTTGCTCTTTTAGATAAAGAAGAATTAGTCACTATTACTAAATATGAAATTGATATTAATGAATTGGTGGATTCTACCAAGTATTATAAGGTATTTATTGAAGAGATTAATTTAGATATTGATATAGAAATTACCTTGGGCGCAGCAATTTCTCAAGACAATGTTCTTAAAAAAGCCAACAATGCCTTAAAAAAAGCGAAACAAACCAATAAAAGATTTGTTGTTTATAACAGTACCTTAGATGGTGATAAAAGGGTAGAAAATATCAAAATTTGGAGAGAGCAAATTAAAGATGCAATTGAAAATGACAAAATCTTGCCTTTTTACCAACCAATTTATAATAGAAATAAAGAAATCGAAAAATACGAAACTTTGATGAGAATGAAAAAAACCGATGATAAAGGTGCACTTACTTATATTTCACCTTTTATTTTCTTAGATATTGCAACAAAAACAAAACAGTATGCACGACTCTCCGAGATAGTTATCCGAAAAGCCCTACAACAAGCTGTTAATACCAATTACCAGCTATCAATAAATTTGGGTTTTGCAGATATTGAAGATCCCAATATCTTAAATTTGTTAGACGAGTATTTTAATAAAAATACAGAAGTATTCTGTAAAAGAGTCGTCTTTGAAATTTTAGAAAGTGATCATATCTCAGATTATGAGATATTTGAAGAATTTATTTTTAAATACAGAAAACTGGGTATTCGTTTTGCCATTGATGATTTTGGTACGGGGTATTCAAACTTTACACATATTTTAACCATTAGACCTGATTATATTAAAATAGATGGTTCTTTAATTAAAAATATAAATGAAGACAGTGATTCATTAGAGCTGGTAAAATCAATCGTTCGTTTTTCTCAGGAGTTACATATTAAAACCATCGCTGAATTTATACATAACAAAGAGGTTTTTGACATTGTATATGACTTGGGAGTGGATGAATTTCAAGGTTATTATTTCTCAGAGCCAATCAAAGAAATATAATGTATAATAAAATATAAACAAAAGGAGAAAATATGGCAAATGAAACACAACTGGCTAAAATCGGTTTAGCAGGTACGAAAAAAGGTATTATTTCAATTATGGATGTAAAAGAACCGTACGGTGCAGGTAGTGGTGATGTGGTTAGTATTGGAATTGCATTAAATGGTAAAGATGTTGAGTGGAAGTCTCATATCCCTTATGACAATCTTGCTGAAGTGATAAAAGTATTACAAGACGCTCAAAAATAAAACCATATAAATTATAAGACACGAAAAAAAATGTTACTACTGACATAAAAATCAATCTAAAGATTTTTATGTCAAAACTCCACAAATCTTACACACTCACAAATTATAATAACACTAACAATCTATAATAAGAGAAATCATGAAAAAAATAATACTAAGCATTTTAAGTATGTTCATCTTCACATCGTTTTTGTATGCTGATTTTAAAACAATATCAAATGAAAACTTGGAAGCTGCAATAAAAGAAGGAATTTCGGTCATTGATATAAGAAGGTTAGATGAATGGAGTGATACTGGGGTGGTTCCTAGTTCTCATAAACTGACATTTTTTGATGAAAAAGGAAAATACGATTTATCAAAATGGATGAGCCAGTTTGAAAAAATAGTAAAAAATAAAAATCAGAAATTTATTTTGGTATGTAGAAGTGCCCGAAGAACAGGAATCGTTGGAGATTTTCTATCTCAAAAAGCTGGATATAAAAATGTATATCACCTAGAAGGTGGAATTGTATCTTGGATGAAAGACAATAAAAAAACTGTCAAATAAAAAGAAAAAAGGTTTCAATCCTTTCTCTTTACAAATCCTACACGAAAGCCAAATATAATAACATAAAATAATTAGGATTTAAAATGAAATTTAAACTTTTATTACTTACATTTGTATTTTCTTTAAATGTGTTTGCTTTGGGTATTCAAGGTCAAAAAGCACCAAGTTTTGGTGTAGATACTTGGGTACAGTCTAATGGTGCTTCAAAGATAGATATTGAAGATTACAAGGGGAAAGTATTGTACCTTTATGGTTTTCAAGCTTGGTGTCCAGGATGTCATTCTCATGGTTTTCCTACTTTGCAAAAACTCTCTTCTCATTATCAAGGAGATGATAAAGTAGCTTTTGTGGCGATTCAAACAGTTTTTGAAGGATTTATGGTTAACTCTGTAAATGCAGCCAAAGATATTATTAAAAAATATTCTTTAACTATGCCAATAGGACACAGTGGAAGTAGTGACAAAAAATCTGAGTTTATGAGAAATTATAGAAGTGGTGGAACACCATGGACTGTAATTATTGATAAAAATGGAGTAGTACGGTTTAATGATTTTCATGCTGATGCAAATGAAATTATTGGTTATATGGATTTACTCAAAGCGGAATAAGGAGATAACATGAAAAAGATTTTATTAATGATGGCCTTTACTGTTGTTTCTTTATTTGCTTATGAAGAAATTACTAAAGAGAATTTTAGTGAAAAAATCAGTGGCAAAAATACCATTGTGAAGTTTCATGCGACTTGGTGTCCAAACTGTAGAGCATTGGAAAAAAACTTCAATAAAGTTGACTTAAATGAACTTGGAGTGACCTTATATAAAGTGGATATTGAACAGCAAAGAGAATTGACTCAGATGTACTCAATCCGTGCACTTCCTACCATTCTTTATTTAAAAAATGGTAAACTAATTTCGACTGAAATGGGTGTAAAATCCCCCACTGAAATCAAAGAAAGTATTTACGAAAAATTTAACTAAAATTAAAACAAGGGAAAGAAAACATGAAATTATTTAAATATGGGGTATCAACATTATTATTAGGAGCATCATTATTTGCATCAGCTGCTGTTGATCAAAAAGTGATTGATTTTGAAAAAATGAGATTTTTAGCAAATCAAGGTATTTCATTACAAAAAGTAGTTGTAGAGAAAAAAGAATCATTAGGGGTTCCTGGTTGGTATGGTTATATGTTAAAAATAACTGCTGATGTACCAGGTCGTGGAGTTGTAAGTGGAAATGACATTTTGTTTTCAAATGGTGAAGCAGTTTCAACTGACTTATTAAATATGAAAGATGGGTCAAGTTATAAAACTATCTTTGAACCAAAATTAACTGCTAAATATTATCAAAAAAAGAATTTAATTGCAGGAAATGAAAATGCAAAAAATAAAGTAGTGGTTTTCTCTGATCCTCTTTGTCCTTATTGTCAACAAACTATTCCTGGAATGATTCAAAAAGTTAATGCAAATCCAGATGATATCGCATTATACTACTATCACTTCCCACTTATCAGTCTTCATCCTGCAGCGCTTGATTTAAGTAGAGCAATGGTTATTGCAAAAGAAAAGGGTGTTAAAGATGTAGAAATGACAATGTACTTAACTAACTTTAGCAACTACTTTAATGCAAGAGAAACAAACTCAGCTACAATTTTAGATGGTTTTAACAAAGCGTTTAAAACAAATATTACAATGGAAGAGTTAAAAACAGCCAAAGCAGTTGATGAAGTTCAATCAGACATGACTATGGGTGAAGCAATGCGAATCCAAGGAACGCCAACAATTTATGTTAATGGTAAAAATGATAAATCAAGAAAACTATTTGGCGCTTTAGGTAATTAGAAATGTTCAATGGATTAAAAAATCAACCCACTTTCTCATTTAAAAAAGTCTTGCTTGTATTGTTTGGCGTGTTCACAATGATGAGTGCGCAAGAAAAGTTTACAAACGAACTTATTAACGAAGACTCTCCATATTTACAACAACATGCACACAATCCTGTTGATTGGTATGCATGGGGAGACAAAGCTTTTAAAAAAGCTAAAGAAGAGAAAAAGTTGATTTTTTTATCCATAGGATATAGTACTTGTCACTGGTGTCATGTGATGGAGAAAGAATCTTTTGAAAATGAAGAAGTGGCAAAAATATTAAATAAAAACTTCATCTCAATCAAAGTTGATAGAGAAGAAATGCCCCATGTGGACAAATATTATCAAGATGTATATAACCTGCTTAACAATAGAGCAGGGGGTTGGCCTTTAAATATCATCTTAACTCCTGAAAGAAAAGCTTTCTATGCTGCAACATATATCCCCAATGTAAGTAAATATGGACGTATGGGAATCAAAGAGGTATTGAACAAACTTGCAGATGTATATAAGTTTGATTCTTTAAAAGTGGTGAGCACTTCTTTGCAAATTGAATCGGCTTTAAAACAGTATAAGAATGCTTATAAAGGCGAGAAAAAAGACCTTAGTTTGGCTTTGGTGAACAAATTTGTAGATGAAATTGAAAACTCTTTTGATAAAGAAAACCCTGGAATTGGAACCGCACCTAAATTCCCACATGCAGCAAGTATTGAAACACTTTTAGACATCTATGCCACTTTTAAAAATGATAAAGCTCTTGAAATGGCAACGTCAATGTTAAAAGCCATGGGAAATGGTGGAATCTATGATCAAATCGAGAGTGGGTTTTATAGATATAGTGTAGATGAAGAATGGATGATTCCACATTTTGAAAAAATGTTATATACCAATGCAGAATTGTTAAGTGTGTATTCAAAAGCATACAGAATAACAAAAGACAAGTTTTTTAAAAAAATAGTTGATGAACTTATTAGTTTTACTAAAATACGATTTGAAGATAACAATTTATTATATAGTGCCAGTGACGCAGATAGTCAAGTGGGCAGTGAAAAAGAAGAAGGTGCTTATTTTGTCTTTGATTACACCTTAACTTCAAACTTCTTAAAAGAAAATGGATATAACACTGAAGAAATTGAAAAAATACTAAACTATTTTAATATCACAGAAACAGGTAACTTTGAACATCAAATGAACAATGTTTATCTCAGCGATGAAGAAGTACCCCCCAATTTAGAAAAAGTTAAAACACTACTAAAAGAACTTAGAAGCAGAAGGCAATATCCTTTTGTAGATTATAAAATATTAACAGCTTGGAATGCGATGTATATCTCTGCACTCTTTGAAGCTGGAAAAATAAATGAAAACTATTCAAAACTTGGATTAAAGTACTTAGATACTTTGGTTGATAAATTATATGTTAACAATATTTTATACCACCAAAGATTGGTTCATAAAAAACCTAAAGTTGCGGGTTTATTTGAGGATTACTCTTTTATTATAAGTGCTTCTCTAAAAGCGTATGACTATACCTTGGATAAAAAATACTTATCTCTGGCAACTAAGTTGACCCATGAGGCCAAAGACAAATTTTACAAAGATTCCAACTGGTATATGAGTAATGATGAGTTTGAAAGTATGGCTTCAGTTTATGATAGCTCTTATAAAAGCTCATTATCAAATATGATTGATAATATTTTAAAAGTAGCCATATTAAATGATGATTTGGATTTACAAGAACTTGCTAAAAGTAATTTTGAAAACAATTCTTTATTACTTGCTAGTCAACCCAGCAGTGCTGCTTGGTTATTAAGAACTCTAATAGGATTTGAAAAAGGCTATATTAATTTAAAAGCCAATAAAAATATGCTTGCCAATAAAATATTACCTGATCATCCTTTTTTACTTAGAAAAGTGACTGATGATGATACTTATTTAGCGTGTAAAGTGGATGTTTGTTTTGCTTATAGCAAAAACTTTAAAGAAATCATTGGTGAAATTAATACAGTGATTAAGGACAATGAAAAATTATGAAAAAAATATTACTAATACTTTTTATGGTGATATATTCTTTTGCTTTAGAGCAAAAGTTTGTAGGACCAGATGAGGCCTTTAAATCAAGTGCCGTCAAAACAGCTGATAGCGTTATTTTAAAACTAGAATTATATGAAAAAATGTACCTTTATGATGAAAAAATAAAAGTATTTATTAATAAACCAAAAAGAATTGAACTCTCAAGTGAACTTGCAAAACCCACTCCTGAAGATTATCATGGAGAACAAGTTACTTTTGAAAACTTAAAAATAATTGTACCTCTCAAACTCATTGAAGAAAAAATTGGAAAAAATGATTTTGAATTGGCATTTCAATATCAAGGTTGTTCAACTGGGGGAATTTGTTATGCTCCCATAACGGATAATTTTAAATTCACTTATGCAGATGTGATAAAAAAAGACCTTGAAATCAAAGAAAAAAACTCTGATGTTGTTTTGAGTAAAACATCAGAAAACTCTACTGCACCAACTATAATCAAGAAAACAGAAGAGATTTCAGGTGCAAGTCAAAGTGAAGCTGGACTTATTACCGAATCACTTAAAAATGGAAATGTACTTTTAATTTTGATAACATTTTTTGGTTTTGGATTATTGTTATCTTTAACTCCTTGTGTCTTTCCTATGATTCCTATTTTATCAAGTATCATAGTAAGTGAAGGAAACAAACAAAAGATGACCACAGCCAGAGGTTTTTTCCTATCACTGGTTTATGTTTTATCAATGGCATCAGCTTATACAATAGCAGGAGTATTTGCGGGAGTATTTGGTGCAAACTTACAAGTAGCACTTCAAAATCCAATAGTACTATCTGTTTTTTCTGCAATTTTTGTTGGACTTGCTTTTTCCATGTTTGGTTATTACAAACTAGAATTACCAAAATCACTTCAGACAAAGCTTTCTAAAACTACTGATGGTAAAGAAAAACAAGGTGTCTTTGGAATAGCTATTATGGGATTTTTATCTGCATTAATAGTTGGACCTTGTGTAGCTGCACCACTTGCTGGAGCTCTGGTATATATAGGGCAAACAGGTGATGCTGTACTTGGTGGAGCGGCGTTATTTATTCTTAGTATTGGTATGGGTGTACCTTTACTTCTTATTGGTTTGGGTGCAGGAAAATTCATGCCAAAACCTGGCGGTTGGATGGACAATGTTTCCAAAGTATTTGGGGTATTGATGTTAGCCACTGCTTTATGGATGTTAGATAGAGTATTACCCGCAACTATTACAATGTACCTATGGGCAATTTTATTAATTGGGGCTTCGGTTTATGCTGGATTATTTTCACCTATTAAAGAAAATACTAGAGGCGAATTAAAATTAGTAAAACTATTTTCAATCATTTTATTACTTACTGGTGTAATCTTATTCGTAGGAGCTATTAGTGGAGCAACGAATCCTCTAAATCCTCTTAAAAAATTCACAGCTGTTGGCGTTGCTAGTTCTTCATCTTCTGAAGTTGTATTTGCAAGAGTACGAAGTATCAAAGAACTTGACCTTGCCATTAAAAACTCATCTAAACCAGTGATGTTAGACTTTTATGCTGATTGGTGTATTTCTTGTAAAGAGATGGAACACATTACTTTTGCAGATGAAAAAGTCAAGAAAAAATTAGCTGGATTTACTTTGGTTCAAGCAGATGTTACTGAAAACAATGATGATGACAAAGCTTTATTAAAAAGGTTTAATCTTTTTGGACCTCCTGGAATAATTTTTTGGACTAAAGATGGCAAAGAGGTACAGCAAGCTGAGTTGATTGGGTTTAAAGATCCTGAGGACTTTTTGAATCACGTTAATAAGTACTTTTAGATTATGATTTAAT
>MAAG01000117.1:8014-8142 GCA_002163065.1 Arcobacter sp. 31_11_sub10_T18 | reverse complement strand
GACATCTTTTTTTAAGGATTTTGCTAGCGCTAAGGCGGTGATGGTTTTTCCAGTTCCTGCAACCCCATAGAAAATAATTCGAGCTTCTATGCCTTTCTTTTTATCTTTAATTCCCCAAGTTCTTAGCC
>MAAG01000117.1:813-8003 GCA_002163065.1 Arcobacter sp. 31_11_sub10_T18 | reverse complement strand
TCTTTATCAACTTGTTTTAATAAAGAATTGAGTGTTTCTCTTGTCTTTGGATTTAAGACCACATCATCAAGATTTTTATCTGCTTGTATGAGCTCAAAAATCTCTTGATCTTTAATCACAGAATCCATTTTTACTTTAGGTGCTCGCACCTTCTTTTTTGTAGGATGGGAAATCTTATATAAAACCTCATCAGGAATATAAAAGTTACGATTAATGCCACCAAAAGGAGTTAACATCTCATCATAATCCACCAAACTATTAGATACCAGCCGTGAACTCTCTTCTAACAGACTTCTGTGTTTAATCTTCTCGTAGTCATCACTTGAAATCAACTCAATCAAAGCATTCATATCTCGAATTGAGGCATCCCCTGCTGAGTACTCTTCTTTAAGAAGTGCTAAAAAAAGAATTTTCTCTTCTTCGATTAACTCATATTCTTTAAAAAAATCTTCTAACATGATACCATTTGAAGTGGCTTTTACCCTATCTTTGATTCTATTATCTAGTAGTTTCATTTTTGACTTTAAGATATCAATATTGGGTGAGTTTTCATCAAAAGTTTGTTTAATCACATAAAGTTGCTGTGCCAAATCTATTTTTGAAAATTGATCTTGTAGATACTCTAAGTGGTCACTGTATTGTTTGGATTCAGGAAGTTGGAACTCTACACTTCCTTCTTCAAGAAGCTTTAAAAAGGCACTACTTAAAGTAACCGTTGAGTTTAACAACTCTAAAGTGGATACTTCATTTAACTTTAATTGGTTAAAGTTGTTTTGTGCCAACCATCCAAGTTCAAGTAGATTTTTAATCAAAGAGAGATTTTTTAAATGTGCATAGGTTTTTATATCATAAAACTCAGCTAAGATATCTACTACTACTAAAGTATCATTTCCTACTATATACTCTTTTACAATATATTGTAAAACTTGTGCTTCGGTTACGGAACACTTTAGTTGAGAGAATATTTTATTTTTTTCTAAATCTTTTACTTTTATAAATTTTATTACTTCATTCATAGTTTGTTTTGTACCTTTTTATAAAACATTCTTGCTTTATCTTTTTGTTTAAATTCCAATTTCACATTAGAAGTATTGGTATTTATCGTTATTATTTTGTCTTCTATATTTACAGTTTGGATTTTTCCATAAGAAATTATCTTTTTATCTTTTGAGATATCTATAGTAAATGCATTTTGAATAAGAATAATTTCATCTTGACAAACACCCTGATACTGTCCCTGATTATAGTGTACCGCCACACATTTTTGCGCTTTCAGATAGTTTTCTATTTTCTCTAGGTTATTGTTATCCAGAGTATTGAGGGCAATTACTCCAATAATAATCAAGGCAAAAAATATAATAAATATCATTTAAACACCTTATATAAGTAATCTATATTACATCAAATCAAATTTAGCCTTACTTAACAACCATTTGAATAAACAGTGCAATAGTTACTATTGAAACCAAGGTTTGTAAAGTAATAATAGAGGACATCAGTTTCACATCACCACCCAGTTGTCGTGCCAACACAAACGAAGAAGGGGCAGTTGGCATTGCTGCAAATATAAGTACTACACTTAAAGCCAAGGTACTGATATCTAAGTAAATTCCAATTCCATAAGTAATCACAGGCAATAACAATAATTTGAAAGTCGTAGATACAAACAGTTCATTTTTAGTATCTTTTAAGCCTCGTAACTCTAACCCAACCCCAACAGAGAGTAGTCCCATAGGAAGTGCTGCGGAGCTTAATATCTGAAATATCTTCTCAATAGGTATTGGCATAGAAAAACCAATAAAATTGATTCCTCCACCTAATAAACAAGCAAGAATTAAAGGATTGGTAAAGATAGACTTCACTAATTTTTTAATGGAGAGTTTACTGTCACTCACATATAAAGCAAACAAAGTAATACAAATGACATTAATCAAAGGAATAGCAAAAGTGATTAACAGTGCAGATAAAATCAAACCCTCATCACCAAACAGCGATGCACTTAAAGCCAAGAACACATAAGTATTAAATCTAACTGCCCCTTGCCCCACAGAAGTAAAAGCACTACCTTCCATCTTCATCTTTTTGTTCACAAGAATTAAAATAAACAGTAAGACCAAAATCCCCAGTAATCCCGTCATGACAAAGTTAAAACCATCCAGAGCATTTAAAGAGGCCGTTGAGAGTTTATATACCAATAGTGAGGGCATCAATACATAATAAGTTAGTTTGTCCGCACTTGGCCAAAAGCCTTCACTTGGAAACTTGATTTGTCTAAAAAAGTACCCTATTAAAATTAGCGAGAAAATAGGTATGAGTGCAGTAATAATGTGTTCCATTTATTGTAATCTTTGTGTTAGTTTTGTTTGAAATATTTGTATATGTTCTTGGGTCTCAAAATAAAGTTCTACGTTTTTCTTTTCACTTGCAATATGTAGAATGTTTTCTTTTTTATCCACTGCTTTAATATCTTTATACCTAATCTCAACATTACTATCAAAATCCAAGCTAAAGTAATCATTGATGACCAATATTCTATCATCACATAAAGCTTTGAATCGTGCATGGTATCTATACACATATTCACATTTTGATTCTTGAAAATAAGTTTGTATTTTTTCTTCATTGTTTACGTCATGCCAGTAAATAGCTCCAAAGAGTAAACCAACCGGAATTAAAAAGATTAAAAATACCATAGAGTATCCTTGGAAAGTATTTGTTGTATTATAGTGTTTTTTCTATAAAGGCTTAAATAATTCTCAGCAAGTAAGACATTAACTAAATTTCATCCAAAAAAGATATGTTAGTAATTTTACCTGCTTCTAAAAAATCTTTATAAAGGGATACAACATTGTGTAGTTCATTTGTATCCATTAAACGCATATGTTTTTTTAAATTTTCTAATGTGTTTAAGATATCTGTCTCATATAAACTCTTGGCAATCAAGTTTTCCATATATAACATTCCCAATCTTTTAACTGATTTCGTTTGATTTAGAATTTCAATACCTTCTTGGGTTAAACTTATAATATCTAAACATTTCTCTTTATCAACGTCCTTATCAACAAATTGAACTAAAATATTTAGAGCTTGATTATGTAAAACAATAGGCATCTCATCACGATCCCCAACAGATTGTTTTAAATATATTCCTATATTCCCAAGAGATATAGACTTTTTGATAAATTCGTGATCCACCCTATTGCTTAGTAAATATTTCAATCTATAAGAGATGGCCATATTTACAAAAGTAGCTCCATACTCAAAAGAACCAAGTGCTGGTATTGTTAAACACTTATTGTAATTATCTATGGCTGAGTTATAGTTTTCATTCCATTCGTCTAAGTTAGCTTGGATATTGTAATAATGCCATAGAGATAAAGGATTAGCATCTTCATTATGTGAGAAAAGCAATATTTTTAAAGTTTCCAAACAATCAAGTGCTTCTTGTTTTAATTCTATTTTTCTTTGACTCACAATGATCCATGCTTTTCTTTGAAAATATTTTATTTCAAGTTCATTTATTTCTTCACTTTTACTCATAGTAATACTACTTGGTAAACTTTCATAAGCTTTTGTAAAGTCACCCATTCTCTCATATAAGGAACAAATTCCAATAGCATATTTAGTAGGATTAATTTCATACAAATATTCATTGATTAATAAAGCCTGGTTAAAATATCCATTTCTTTCAAATAAAAAAATTAATTTATTTAAACTATCAATAGAGAGTTTTCTATAAATAGATTCATTACTAGATTCAAAAGATTCAAGTTTCTTTGAATCAAACATATCTCCCTCTAAATCAAACCAAAATTGATCAATTAACTCATATTGCTGTTTTTCATATGCCAAAAGTATAAAAGCTTCTAGAATTAAAATTTTTCTGTTTTCATCAAAAACAATTTCTTTCACATAATAATATAGAATCATTAGAGACATCGGATTCCTGAAAGTTTCAATACAGTCTTCAATATGGTTTCGTAAATAAATTGCAAGTTTTTTCTTTTCATCTTTCAATTCTTTATATTTTACATTAGATGTAAAAGAAATCTGAATTGATTTTTTTTGTTCAAGAAAGTTGAAGTCGTAAAAAGACCTATTGATAAAATGCTGGTAATCTGAAGACAGTCGCTCCTTTTCATCCAATTCTGTTTCAAAAAAGTTCTTCGTACAATATTCAAATAATTCTAAAGAAAGAAGTGCTTCTGCTTTCTTTCTATCAATGGAAAATGTAGAACTTAGTTGCATATAAAGTAATAGTTGGTGCTCTAAAGGAGATAATAAAATATCAAGGTTCTTATCCTGAAAATCAGTGTTATGCTTAATCACTTCAATATCTGAGATATTATATTTATTGAGTTTTTTTGTTAAATATTCAACTTGGTCACTTCTAACATAAAAATTAATAGTCTTAAAACTACCCAAAAGAGTTTTCACAAGAATTCGATAAAGCCAATGTTGATCATTAACCAAATCGAAATTATAAAGATTGATTTCTATATTCTTATCAAGTTCTGAAAAAGCAATTCCCAATCGTTTTGATTTATTGATGTCTTTATTAAACCAAGAGGATAAAAAACTTCTAAACTCACTTCCTTCTGCATCTAAAAAAGAAGGAATCATTAATAGACCTAAGAAAAAAACAATTACGAAAGCCAAAGAAATACTATCTGCTAACTCCCAAATAAAAGGTGTTTCAAACATCAATTTTTTTAACAAATCTTCATATACAGATGAAGAAATAAATGCAAACATTAATATCACCACGGAGATTACCGATATCAAAGAGGATGAAAATTTCTTTTTTATTTGATAAAAAAGAGAGGACTTCCCAATTGTATTATTTAAATCTTTTTCAAATTGTTCTAGGGTATCGTGTGAGCAATAAGTAATATTTATGGACTTGGAAGTTTTGTTAATTGAACTTTCTTCTATACTTTTTCTTTTTACACTTGCAAGATTACAAGTATGTATTATACATGTACTTTGGATCATTTATTTATTTAATCCTTGTTTTGCAAATTTATTTTGAGAAGGATCAGAAAACTTATAAGTCCCATCTTTCACTTCAAAAGGTAAGTCACTTAAACACTTCTCATAATCTTTTATAAATACCTCATCATAGGAATCAAAACTACTTTCAATAATATCAATATATTTAGAAGCAATATAAGAGTTTTCATGACCTATTTTGGCAATTTTATTTGTTTTCGTTGTCATAAATGCGATCACATTAGAATCAAGTTTTACATTTAAAACCTTTGAAGCATCAATGGTAATACAAGAATAATTCTTTTCTCGAATTTTTAATATTTCAAGTTCTTCATCACTAATTTTGATTACTACCCCATAGGTATCTACAGCATCATTTTTTTCCAAGTTTAAAAAGATTCCATTGACTCTTTCTTCAAATTCAATATCTTCAATTGAATTCCAAACTTTCTTATAGCCTTTTATTTTGACAGGCAATAAATCTGTTTGTAGCAATTTCCTTTTAAATGATTTTTGTGCACTTGTGATGTTTATTAATGAGCCATATCCAAATAGATACATTCTACTTCCTTTTATTAATTAAATATTTTATGTTACACATAACTAAATTTATTACTTTTAAATAGATTATATGTAAAATATTCTTTAATACTCTTTTGCAATATTCATAAAAATAATTTTAGAAATGAGTAGATTTAAAAATAGTTCAGACCCCCAAAGTGATGCCAATGATTTAAAGATTTTAAATATGCAAACAAAAAAGTTGATAAGAGAGTTGATTGTGATGTTTGAAGAAAAAGAGTTTATATCCCCTCTAACCTAAGACGTTCATTCTTAGACTTAAGAGAATATATATATTTTTAAATAGCTCAAGGCGAAAAGAAAAAGGTTTATAGGAGCTTACATCCAGTAAGTGAGTATAGAACTTTTCTTCTCAACGCAGAGATATGACGAAAGATGTATATTATCTTAAGTCTAATGGACTAGTTTGTATAAGGATTCAATCTCCTGCCCCCAAATACTCTCATCAATCGTTTCAAGTACCAACGGTATATCATCCATTCGACTATCATTCATGATAAACTCAAAAGCATCCCAGCCTATTTTACCTTCACCCAAACTATCATGTCTGTCAACTCGACTTCCAAGTTCTGGTTTAGAATCATTTAAATGCATTCCCATAAGATAATCAGCACCCACTACCTCATCAAACTCTTTCCATGTTTTATCATAAGCTTCTCGTGTTCGGATATCATAACCAGCTGTAAACATATGACAGGTATCTATACAAACGCCTACTCTGCTTTTATCTTCGATTTTATCGATGATGTAAGCTAAGTGTTCAAATTTGTATCCAAGGTTACTTCCTTGACCAGCAGTATTTTCGATAACTGCTTTTACATTTTTAGTCTTATCCAGTGAAATATTTATTGACTCAGCAATAAAGTCCAAACAGGCTTCTTCCGAAATCTTTCTTAAATGTGAACCTGGGTGAAAGTTTAGTCTATCTAGTCCTAAGATTTCACAACGCTCAAGCTCAAAGATAAAAGCATCAATTGATTTTTGTCTTTTCTCAACATCGTGATTTCCAAGATTGATTAGGTAACTATCATGGGGTAAAATATGTTTGGGTAATACTTTTGACTCTTCAAGATTTTTAAACCATAAATCTAGTGTTTTGGTATCAAGTGCTTTAGCATCCCATCGTCTTTGGTTTTTAGTAAAAAGAGCAAATGCCTTTGCACCTATTTCTATTGCATTTTTAGGTGCGTTAAATACACCTCCACTACTACTTACATGTGCTCCAACAAATTTCATATAAAAATTCCTTCTATTTAATTAATCGAGATAGTACTGTTTTATTGCATAAGAGGTACTGAAATAAGAGAGTTTTAGTCTTTGGTTATTTTGATAAGAATTCCATTTTTTTTATCTCTAAAGACTGTTTTTTTAGAAGTTTTATCAAAGAGCTTTTTGATAAAATTATCTGCATAAGACCTATCAAGATTTTGAGCGTTAAATACTTTTAAGGATTGACATTTAAAAGTACTTTGACAAATCCTATCTTCATATATTTCAAGGTTTAGAACCAGTGTTCCTGCACTAAAAATTTGTACTTGTGTATAGTTGTCGTATTGAGTGATAAAACCTTTATCATAAAATTTCATGCTGGGAGTTTTAAGTAATATGGTTGCACT
>MAAG01000117.1:0-765 GCA_002163065.1 Arcobacter sp. 31_11_sub10_T18 | reverse complement strand
CACTAAAATATATTTGAAGATTTGAAACATTTTTTATCCACTATGAAATTTTGTCTTATTTTACTATAATGTCACCAAAATAAAAGATAAAGAGTTTAATTTGTTAGTACACATATGCTGTAGTGTAGATAGTCACTACTTTTTACAAAGAATGCAAGACGAACACCCAGAAGAAAAAATCGTAGGATATTTTTATGACCCAAATATTCACCCATATAGTGAATATCGATTAAGATATTTAGATGTTGAATTTTCATGTAAGAAATTAGGAATTGAGTTACTTGAAGGTCCATATGATTTGGAAGCTTGGATGAAGAGTGTCAAAGGATTGGAAAATGAGCCTGAAAAAGGGGACCGTTGTACGGTTTGTTTTGACAAAAGACTAGAAACCACTGTGAACAAAGCAGTTGAATTGGGACACAGTTCTTTTAGTACCACCCTACTCATCTCACCTAAAAAATCTCAAGATAAATTAGAGAAGATAGGAACACAGTTGGAAGAAAAGACTGGTTTAAAATGGGTTTTCAAAGACTACAGAAGTGGAAATGGAACTCAAATCCAAGGAGAGCAAGTCAAAGAAAACTCTCTTTACCGACAAAATTATTGTGGATGTTTATATGGTCTAACTCAACAAAGAGATCACCAAGACAAACTCATGGATGAGATGTTTGATCCAATAGGTCAACAAATCTTACCAGAATCAATTCAACAACGATTAGAACTGTATAAACAAAGAAATGACTTTGAGCACGAAGAAGTAGAGTA
>MAAG01000066.1 GCA_002163065.1 Arcobacter sp. 31_11_sub10_T18 | reverse complement strand
TTTTAACATGATGTTAAATCTTTTTTTGTTTGCTTTAGTATATGCTTTGATTAAATCAGCATCTGCTGCAGGTACCAGTTGGTCTAACATCTCAACCACATCTACAGATGATCCAAGTTTTTCATAAACTGTACCCATTTCTAAACCAATGATTCCACCACCCATAATTAATAACTTCTTTGGAGGAGTTTTAATATCAAGGGCATCCGTTGAATCCCAAATTCTAGGATCTTCATGTGGAATAAATGGTAGCTCTATTGGTCGTGAACCTGCTGCAATAATAGCGTTATCAAAAGTAACTACAGTTTCTTCTTCACCACTTACTAATACAGTGTTTGAAGAAGTAAATTTAGCGTATCCATGAACAACTTTTACTTTTCTCATCTTAGCCATAGCAGCAACTCCACCAGAGAGTTTGTTTACAATACCACTTTTATATCCAGCGATTTTTTCAATATCAACTTCTGGTTTAGCAAAAGAAACACCATGTGCTCCAATATGCTCAGCTTCTTCCATAACTTTAGCAACATGAAGTAAAGCTTTTGAAGGAATACATCCTACATTTAAACATACTCCACCAAGCTCATTAAATTTCTCTACCAATACAACATCAAATCCTAAATCCGCAGATCTAAACGCAGCTGAATATCCAGCTGGTCCAGAACCAATTACAAGTACTTGTGTTTTTATTTCATTACTCATCTTGTCCTCTTTACAGTACTAATAAACGAATATCACTTAAGATATTTGATAATGTTGTTGAAAATCTAGCACCTTCAGCACCATCTACAACTCTATGGTCATACGATGTTGATAATGGCAATGTTAATTCAGGAACAAATTCTTCACCGTTCCATTTTGGTTTCATCTCAGATTTAGATACACCTAAAATTGCAACTTCAGGAGCGTTGATGATTGGAGTAAACGAAGTTCCACCAATTCCACCAAGACTAGAGATTGTAAAACAAGCACCTTGAATATCATCAAGTTTAAGTTTTCCATCTCTTGCTTTTTTAGAAAGTGCAACTAATTCTAGTGCTATTTCATGAATACCTTTTTTATCAACGTCACGGATAACTGGAACAACCAATCCATTTGGAGTATCAACTGCAACTGCAATATGAATATACTTTTTAAGGATAATAGATTGTCCATCTTCACTTAACGATGAGTTAAAGATTGGATGAATTTTCAATGCTTTTGCAACCGCTTTTAGTATAAATACCAAAGGTGAGATTTTAACATCAAGACCTTGTTTAGCTGCCAGCGCATTTTGTTCTTTTCTAAACTTTTCAAGTTCAGTAATATTTGCTTCATCAAATTGAGTTACATGAGGAATACTCACCCAGTTTCTATGTAAAGAAGGTCCTGAGATTTTTTGAATTCTTGTTAACTCTTTTGTTTCAATTTCACCAAATTTAGAGAAATCTACAGTTTTAAGTTTAGGGAAATTAAACCCTAAACCAGAACCAGTTCCAGCAGGTGTGGATGTACCAAGATTTGCTAAAGTATTTTTCACATAGTTTCTAACATCATCTTTTAAAATTCTGTTTTTTCTTCCAGTTGCACCAACCAGTGCTAAGTCAACACCAAACTCTCGAGCTAGTCTTCTAATAGAAGGAGATGCGTGTGCTCTTCCACCTTTTGGAGCAGATACAGGAGCAACAGCCGCAACTTCTTCAACCTTTTTAGCGGCTTCAACAGTTGAAGATACTACGGGGTTTGGAGTAGTTGCAGGTGCGCCTTTAACAACAATAGTTTTTTCAACTCTTGCTATTAAAGTACCAGTTTTTACTTTATCACCTTCAGAAACTAAAAATTCTTTGATGATTCCTGAGAATGGTAAAGGTACGTCCATAGTTGCTTTTTCAGTCTCTAAAGTAACGAGACCTTCTTCTTCAGAAACGCTATCACCAACAGTAACTAAAATTTCAATAACATCAACTTCACCATCTTCACCAATATCTGGAACAAAAACGTCTTCAATTACTTTTGTAATAGTATCAGCAGTTGGTGTAGCAATAACTTTTTCAACTTTTTCAGCAACAGGTGCTGTAGGTGCTGAAGGTGTTTCAACAACAGGAGCAGCCTCAACAACTTCAACTTCAGAAGCTGTATCACCAGCTCTCTCCATCGTACAGATAACAGAACCTTGTGATACTTTATCTCCTACTTGAACTTTAAGCTCAACAACATTACCATCAAATATTGCTGGAATGTCCATGGAAGCTTTTTCTGTTTCAACTGTGATAATTGCATCTTCTTCAGCTAAAGTATCACCATTGCTAACACAAATTTCAATAATTTCTACTTCTTCACCACCAACATCTGGTAATAAAATTTCTTCTAATTTTGCCATGTTTTCACCTTATGCTTTTAGTGGGTTAATTTTGTCAGCGTTGATATTTAATTTTACCATTGCATCTGTTAATACTTTTTTATCTAACTTACCAGCAGCTACCAACTCACTTAATGTTGTGAAAACAACAAAGTTTGCATCTACTTCAAAGTGTGCTCTTAAATTAGCTCGACTATCTGATCGTCCAAAACCATCAGTTCCCAGTGCTTTAAAAGAACCATTAACATAAGCTCTTACTTGTTCAGAGTAAGCTTTAATACTATCAGTTGTAGAAATAACAACATTTTCATCATCTGCACCAAGTACACTTGTAATATATGCAGTTTTGTCTTCGTCATTTGGATGAAGCATGTTATATCTTTCAATATCTTGACCATCTCGTGCTAGTTCATTGTAAGAAGTTACTGAGTAAACATCAGATGCGATTCCGTAATCAGATGCTAAAATAGAAGCAGCCGTTCTTACTTGCTCTAAAATAGTACCAGAACCTAATAATTTAACTTTATAATTATTAGCAGCTTCAACAGTATCTAATAAGTAGATACCTTTAATGATACCTTCTTGGATTCCATCTCTCATAGCTGGTTGTTTGTAGTTTTCATTTAATGTTGAAATATAGTAGAAAATATTTTCTTGTGCATCACCATACATTCGCTCAATACCATTTTGAACAAGTACAGCTAACTCATAACCATATGTTGGATCATAAGCAACACAGTTTGGAATTGTATTTACCAATAAGTGTGAATGCCCATCTTGATGTTGTAAACCTTCACCATTTAGAGTTGTTCGTCCAGAAGTAGCTCCAATTAAGAAACCTCTTGCTTGTAAATCTCCAGCAGCCCACATCATATCACCTGTTCTTTGGAATCCAAACATTGAGTAATAAACATAAAATGGAATCATCGGACAATCATTTACAGAATACGAAGTTGCAGCACTAACCCAAGAACCCATAGCTCCAAGCTCATTGATACCTTCTTCAAGTACTTGACCTTTTTTGTCTTCTCTATAATATGCTACTTGATCTCTATCTTGTGGAATATATTTTTGACCTTCATGTGCATAAATACCAATTTGTCTAAACATACCTTCCATACCAAATGTTCTAGCTTCATCTGGAACAATAGGAACAATTGATTTCCCAATTGCTTTGTCTTTTACAAGTGAACTAAGAAGTCTAACTAAAATCATAGTTGTAGATACTTCTCTATCCCCACTACCTTTTAGAACAGAATCAAATAAACTTAATTCAGGAACTTTAATAGCGTTTGTAAATTTTGCTTTTCTTTGTGGAACAAAACCACCAAGTTCAGCTCTTCGCTCCATCATGTATTTCATTTCCGGGCTATCTTCAGCAGGTAAATAATAAGGTACTTCTTCTAATTTGTCATCAGGAATTGGAATACTAAATCTATCTCTAAATTGTTTTAATACTTCAAGATTTACTTTTTTAACACTGTGAGCAATATTTTTACCCTCAGCAGCTTCACCCATACCATAACCTTTAATAGTCTTAGCAAGGATTACAGTAGGTCGTCCAACTGTGTCTTGAGCTTTTTTATAGGCAGCGTAAACTTTAACTGGATCATGTCCACCTCTGTTTAACTTCCAAATCTCGTCATCACTCATATTTTCAACAAGTTCTCTTGTTTCTTTGTATTTTCCAAAAAAGTGTTCTCTTGTATACGTTCCACCTTTTTGTTTAAAGTTTTGGTATTCACCATCAACAGTTTCTTCCATCAAATCTAAAAGTTTTCCAGTTTTATCTTTTGCCAATAAAGGATCCCAATGTCTACCCCAAATAACTTTAGTAACTTCCCAACCTGCACCTCTAAATTCACCTTCAAGTTCTTGAATGATTTTTCCATTTCCACGAACGGGACCATCAAGTCTTTGTAAGTTACAGTTAACGATAAATACTAAGTTGTCAAGACCTTCTCGACCTGCTAGTCCAATTGCACCTAAAGATTCAGGTTCATCACACTCACCATCACCCATGAAACAATATACAGTTTGTCCGCTACAATCTTTAATACCTCTATCTGTTAAGTATTTTAAAAATCTTGCTTGATAAATTGCTTGTATTGGTCCAAGACCCATTGAAACTGTTGGGAACTGCCAATAATCAGGCATAAGTTTTGGATGTGGATATGATGACAAACCATTTCCATCTACTTCTTGTCTAAAGTTATCCATTTGCTCTTCTGTAAATCTACCCTCTACAAAAGATCTTGCATAAATACCTGGAGATATATGTCCTTGAAAATAAACTAAATCCCCACCATCTTTTTCATTTGGTGCTTTAAAAAAGTGATTAAACCCTACATCATATAATGTAGCAGATGATTGGAAAGATGCAATATGTCCACCTAAGTCCAAATTTTTCTTTGAAGCTCGTAAAACCATTGCTTGTGCATTCCATCTAATAATTGAACGAATATTTCGTTCCATTTCTTGATTTCCTGGCATTTTTGGCTCTTGGCTTGTTGGTATTGTATTGGTATAAGCAGTAGTTGCTGTAAAAGGCAAGTGTGCCCCATTGTGTCTGGCTTTATCAATTAATTGCTCGAGTAAAAAGTGTGCTCTTTCTGCTCCTTCTTCTTCAAGTACTGTTTCAAGGGCATCAATCCACTCTTTGGTTTCTAATGGATCAATATCATTTAGGTTAATTGCTGACATACATTCTTCCTTTTTAAATTTAGTGTTTTTTTGAACGAATTCTAAAACTTAAACGAGCTTTAGATAATGTTTGTAATATTTTACTCTAAAAAACTTATAACTTAGTCAGTGTCTTAAAGTAAGTATTATGGATAAGTTAAGGGTTTTATTTGGTTTTTTTCAGAAAAATTCAAAAATATATTTTTAAATATACAAGATTTTTTTAAATAATCTTTAAGTTTAGAGGATTTTTATTCAAAAATCACACTAAGTTATGTAAAAATCGTGTTAAAATGACTTTTTTTTCTAAAACTAAACTTAATCTTCCAAGTAAACTTAATATAATATTATCTAAAACTATTAATATTTTAGCTTTAATATTATTCTTCATAATAATCGTTATAATTTTGCAGTAAATTTATCAGATATGATTTAAATTTACTGTATAAATTAACGTAAAATACTCTCTAAATAAATTAAAAAATATAATGTAAGATTTTATATTTTTTAACCTTAAGTATATGTGAGAAATAAAAGAGTTATATGATAGACAACAACAAACAATTCAGATTAATCCGCTCCGGTACTCAAAGTGCAAGATTAAACATGGCAACAGATGAAGCTTTGGTAAAATCCTTCGAAGAAGATGACTTACCAATTTTACGTTTATATTCATGGGAAAAGTCTTTTACCATAGGTGTTTCTCAAAAGTTCTCCACATATTCTCACTTAGAAGAGTATAATAAGAACTATGCAAAAAGAATTACAGGTGGAGGAGTACTTTTCCACGGACATGATTTGTCTTACTCATTATTGATACCTGTATCTTTTATGAAAAGTCTAAGTGTAAAAGAATCTTATGAGAAAATATGTACCTTTCTTTTAGAGTTTTACAAAAAACTTGGATTAAATGCGATTTATGCAAAAGATGATGAAAACATCAGTTTAAGTAAAAGTGAGTTTTGTCAGGTTGGGTTTGAGGCATATGATATTTTGGTCAATGGGATTAAAATAGGTGGAAATGCACAAAGACGAACCAAGAAACTTATTTTCCAACACGGTTCAATTCCAATTAAACCAGTACTAGATACAAATAGAAAACATGAAATTGGCTATTGTTTAGATGAATTTGATATAAATTTATCTTATGAAGAAACACAAGAAAGAGTTGCATCAGCTTTTGAAAAAGCATTTAATGCAACACTGTTACAATCAAAATTAAATACAAAAGAAGAAGAGACATTATCTCTTTTATTAAAGGACAAATATGACTATGCTAAGTAATATCACGGAAAAACCAAAATATAGAAAACCAGAATGGTTAAGAAAGAAGATTTCATTCTCTGCTCAAAAAGAGATGGATCAGTTATTACAAGAAGTGGGTATTCATACTATTTGTCAAGAAGCTAAGTGTCCTAATATCAGTGAATGTTTTTCAAAGAAAAATGCTACATTTTTAATTCTAGGAAATATCTGTACAAGAAGATGTACTTATTGTAACGTTACAACTGGAAAACCTTTTGAAGTAAATGATGAAGAAGTACTTCAAGTTCGAACAGCAGTTCAGCGACTGGGATTAAAGTTTGTTGTAATCACTAGTCCAGCCAGAGATGATTTAGGTGATGGTGGAGCTTCACAGTTTTATAAAATCACTAAAGATATTTTAGAAACAACTCCTGGAACTCAAGTTGAGTTACTTATTCCTGATTTTAAAGGAAAAATAGAATCAATCCAAACAGTAGTTGATTCTGGTGCTGTTATCATTGGACATAATATTGAAACAGTTCCTAGACTTTATAAGGTGCGAAAAGCATCTACTTATAAAAGATCAATCCAAGTACTAAAAGATATCAAACGTCTTGGTGGAGATAAAGTTAAAACAAAAAGTGCTTTGATGGTAGGACTTGGTGAAACAGAAGAAGAAATGACACAAGTATTTAAAGACTTAATTGAAGTTGGATGTAAATTTCTAAGTATTGGACAATACCTAGCACCTTCAGGAGACTTTCAAAAGGTAATTGAGTATGTAAAACCTGAGACATTCGCTTTATACAAGAGAATTGCTTTAGATATGGGATTTGAATTTGTACACAGTACTCCATATGCTAGAAGTTCTTATATGGCACACGAATACTTATCTAACAAAGAATAACCCTCACTAAAAAAAGAAGTAGCTCAAGTAGCCACTTCTTTTAGATTTTATTAGCAAAAAATTCTCATTACTTTATTAAAGAGAATACTTTCAACTCTCAATGTTATATTCTAGTTGTTATTCTAAATATTGATCCATTGAATAATGAGTTATATCTGAATCCAGTATAAACCATCCAAGAGGTAATATTAAAAATGCCAAGGTAGCTAATCCTCCATAAGTACTAAACAATACTATTGTCAAAGGAAGCGTAAGTACCAGTAAGAATAAGAAAGATATGATTATGTTTGGTACATCTTTCATGAGGTATCCTTTCATGGAAAAAGGATCATTTATCAGTAAATAAAAGAAGTGATAAACTCCTTTTTCTTTCCTCTATTTTAGCAAAATTTTCAATAAACATGGCCTAGTCTTAGTAATTAAATCTAAAGACTAAGGTAACTTTAGTGATATTATCTTTCATGAAAAGCATTTCCTTTGGTTTTTAAAATAGGTTTGAGTAAAAAGTCTAAGATTGTTTTTTTACCAGTAACTATATCAACACTGGCTACCATCCCTGGAATAATAGGCAATTGCTCACCATCTTTTTCAAGATAGTTTTTATCAGTTTTCACCACCACTTTATAATAGCTTGCTTGATCTTTACTGTCTTTATCGATAATGCTATCAGCAGAAATTTCTACAATCTTTCCATCCAATCCTCCATAAATAGAAAAATCATAAGCGGTTATTTTTACAATGGCTTTTTGTTTTGGATTAATAAAAGCGATATCTTTGGGTGATATTTTCGCTTCAACTAGAAGTATTTTACTTTGTGGAACAATTTCAATTAAGTCCATACCAGAGCGTACAACACCTCCAATAGTACTAACATTGATTTGTTTAATGATTCCATGAACAGGTGAGTAAAGAGTTGTTTTAGCCACTTTATCTTTTTCAGCTAC
>MAAG01000116.1:248-1562 GCA_002163065.1 Arcobacter sp. 31_11_sub10_T18 | reverse complement strand
TATGAGATGTTTTCAATCCTTTCAACTTTAAATACTACAGTATTGGCTTCTCAAGATCAAGTGTGTAAACAAATGCAAATTATCACCAAGAAAAAAGAAAAAGAAGATCCATCACTTGATGAATTGAGTGATTTACTTGAAGATGAACCAGCTTCTGAAACTCCAGTTGAGAAGATGGAAGAAGAACCAAAAACGCAACTTGAAACTCCTACTGAAGTAATGGCACCAGCTGTTGAAAAAACTGTAACTAAAACTGAAGTTATTAATTCTAACTTAACTTTAAATGGAGCTATGTTAAAAGAATTTTCCAAAGAGTTACAAACTGATGTTTTAACTTATAACATCACTACTAAGACTTTAAAATTATCTGATTCAACATTGGCATTAAACAAATCTGATGTAGTAATGTCAGAAGAGTATAAAGAGCTTATCCGAGATATTTTTCCACGATTGGTTAAAGTAACCAAAGTTTATGAAAATGAAATAGCTGAAGTACAAGTTCAAGGTTATTCTTCATCAATCTATGAGGGTGTAGAAGATGTGAAAAAAAAGTTTGAACTTAATAAAAATATCTCACTTCAACGTGCTACAACAGTATTAGGATATGGTGCTAACTTAGATGTTAGTACTATAACTGACAATAGTGATTTTCTAAACAATACCTATAAAGCTTATGGTTTATCATCAGTAAATATAGTTAAAAATCCTGATGGAACAGAAAATCGATTATTATCTAAACGAGTGGAGTTTGTAATAATCCCTAAATAATAAAGTAGATAAGTTTTGGAAAGTATTGAAAAAGAAAGTTTAAATAAAAATTTTGAAAAAGTAGTTGAATTAAAAGAAGTTGATACTCTATTGGAGTGTCTGCTTTTTTTATCCACGTATCATAAAAGAACCACTTCTTCTGATGCACTCACTTCAGGTCTTGCATTACATGGGACTTTTATGTCTCCTGAAATGTTTATAAAGTCTGCTAAAAGAATAGGTTTGATTATCAAACCTATTAAAAGAAAGATAAAAGACATATCTGAACTTGCATTACCTATAGTTATGTTATTACATGATGATAAATCTTGTGTCATAACGAATATCGATAAACGAAATAACAGTGCAACTGTAGTATTGCCCCATGTGAGTAAAGGTAGTATCACTATAACTTTGAATGATTTAAAAAAATCATTTAGTGGTAATCTTTTTATCATCAAGCCAGCTTACAATTTTGAAAAAAGAGTTGATAAAGAGATTGTTCTTGAAGACAATAAAAAGTGGTTTTGGTCAACTATGAAAAAAAACCTTGGTATTTATTGGCTG
>MAAG01000116.1:0-134 GCA_002163065.1 Arcobacter sp. 31_11_sub10_T18 | reverse complement strand
CTAGCTGGTATTAGCCTTGTTTTATGTTTTGACTTTATTTTAAAGGTTCTAAGGGCACACTTTATTGAGCAAGCTGGGAAACGAGCAGATATAAGAATGTCAAATAAAATATTCGACCAACTTTTAAATATAAA
>MAAG01000030.1 GCA_002163065.1 Arcobacter sp. 31_11_sub10_T18 | reverse complement strand
ATCAAAAGAGAATATAATGTTAGCAGATATGACAAATTTTATAGTTGATACCGTTGGTACCTTAGGATATATGGGAATATTTTTTATGATGTTTCTCGAGAGTTCTTTTGTACCATTTCCCAGTGAAGTAGTGATGATACCTGCTGGTTACTTGGTTTATAAAGGTGAAATGAATGGATATGCTGCAATTTTTGCTGGTGTTTCTGGTTCTTTATTTGGGGCACTGTTTAATTATTATTTGGCTCTAAAATTTGGACGACAATTTTTGATAAAATATGGTAGATATGTATTTATTAAAGAAGAAACTGTTTTTAAAATGGAAAGTTACTTTGCAAAACATGGACATATCTCTACTTTCGCAGGAAGATTAATTCCAGCAGTTAGACAATATATTTCTTTTCCTGCAGGAATTGCAAAAATGAATCTTGTTAAATTTTCTTTATACACAAGTTTGGGTGCATTTATTTGGGTTGTGATTCTTACAATTTTAGGATATTACATTGGTGAAAACCAAGAATTGATCCATGAGTATTTACGATATATTATTGTTAGTATCTTGTTTTTATTAAGTGTGGGTGGATATATTTATTATAAAAAAACTAAAAACAACTCACATGCTTAAAAAAGCTATAGTCACGGGGTATAGCTCTGGTATTGGTAAAGAAATAGCTACACACTTAGAAAATAATGGTTATGAAATAATAAAACTTCATGCTAGACTTGAAAATATTTCTGAAGTTGAGCTAGAAGTAAAAACTCTTTTAAAACATACACAGATTGATGTGTTAATCAATTGTGCAGGCTTGGGTGTATTTGTTCCCCACGAAGAAATATCACTTGCTAAAATTAAAGAATTGATTGATATAAATTTAACTGCACCCATAGTTTTATCTAACTTACTTTTACGTAGTTTGAAAAAAACACAAGGGCATATTATTAATATCACTTCTATTGAAGCTACTAAACATTCGAAATTTTCAGCATTATATACTGCAACAAAGTCTGGATTAAGGGATTTTGGCTTGTGTCTTTTTGAAGAAGTTCGGAAATCAGGAGTTAAAGTGACCTCTATTAATCCAGATATTACAAAAACTGATTTTTTTGAAAACTTACAATTTGAACCAAGTTCTAAAGAAAATACTTTTTTATTGGCACAAAGTATTGCCAAAAATGTACTTGATATTTTGAATTTTGATGGAGTGATTACTGATATCACAGTACGACCACAATATTTTGAAATAAAAAGAAAAAAGTAGAACTACTAAAAAATTAATTTTATTTTTTAAATAATCTAAATTATTATTTATGATATACTAGTCTTTCCTAGGAGATTAGTATGGAAATTCAAAGTAACAGTATAAGAGCCACTCAAAAAAGTCTGAATCAAATACAGTACGATACTCAAAATAATAAAACTTCTTCCTCTTTTATAAGTAACTTACAGAATACTGACAATACTGATAATAAGAAAAAAGAAATAGATATCTCTTTTCAAAATATAAATACAATGAGTTTGGATGAGATAGAAGAAAGTTACCAAGATAAAGATCAAACAAATTTACTAACAGCTCTAAAAC
>MAAG01000018.1:1258-1674 GCA_002163065.1 Arcobacter sp. 31_11_sub10_T18 | reverse complement strand
AAGCCAACTTCCCTAAGCTATAAAGATGCAGGTGTCGATATTGATGCAGGTAACGCATTAGTTGAACGTATTAAGCACATTGCCAAAAAAACTAAACGCCCTGAAGTAATGGGCGGCCTAGGTGGGTTTGGTGGTTTATGTGAAATACCAGCAGGTTATAAGCAACCAGTTTTAGTATCAGGCACTGACGGCGTAGGCACCAAGTTACGCCTGGCCATGGATCTGAAAAAACACGACACTATTGGTATCGACTTAGTCGCCATGTGTGTTAACGATCTGATCGTCGCCGGCGCTGAGCCCTTATACTTTTTAGATTATTACGCCACTGGCAAGTTAAACGTAGACACAGCAGCCGCTGTTGTTTCCGGAATAGGTAAAGGCTGTGAATTATCAGGTTGCGCCCTAGTGGGTGGTGA
>MAAG01000018.1:0-1164 GCA_002163065.1 Arcobacter sp. 31_11_sub10_T18 | reverse complement strand
GAGCGAATAGAAGAGGGTGATATTTTAATGGCACTTCCGTCTTCAGGAATTCACTCAAATGGTTTCTCACTGGTACGAAAACTATTATTAGAAAAACTTGGAATGTCTTTAGATGATGATTTTAATGGTCGAGCTTTAAAACATGTTTTATTAGAGCCAACAAGAATTTATGTAAAAGAATTTAAAGCCAATAAAGACAATATCAATGGTTTAGCACATATTACTGGTGGTGGGATTACTGAGAATTTACCACGAGTTTTACCTGATCATTTAAAAGCAGTGGTAAAAAGAGATTCAATCAAAGTTTTACCAATTTTTGAATTGATGAGTGAACATGTGGAAATCGAAGAGATGTATAGAACATTTAACATGGGTGTAGGAATGGTTTTAGTTGTAAATCCATCTAAAGTTGATGCTGTTTTAAGCTCAACTGATGCTTATGTTATTGGTGAGATTAAAGCTGGTGAAAAAGGTGTAGAGTTTATTTAATCTTTTAAATACTTTATATTGAAAAAAGGGATGACTTAATTGTTGTCCCTTTTTTTATGTCTTGTTGGATAGTATTGTGTGAATTTTAATTAACTAAGAATTTGAATAAGGGATACTTTGAAGAAATATGAAATACTGTTGACTATCCTTGCCTTTTTTCTTGTGATTTTTATAACTTTTGAGTTGTCAAATTCATGGTATTGTCAGGAAGTCGAGGCTTTTGGACCTAAAATTTCATTTATAAACGAGTGTCAAATCAGAAATGTATTTAAAGGCTTGACTTTTTTTATTATAATGATTCTTTTTACACCTTATACTGTAAGAAAAGTTTTTTATATATTAACTACTATCTTTTTGATATTTCTAGCCCTTGATATAATTAATGTAAAGATTGCAAGTTCATTAAAATCTTTTTTTATAGCTTACTTTGATTTTTTTGTTGCACGATTTGGTAGTTTCTTAGGATTACTTCTAGGGCTAACTATTTTTGCAGATAGAACAATGAAAGCAAAAAAAATAATTGCTTTTACTTTATTGTTACCACTTTGTATTTTTTATTATTTCTTTATTAAGTTTTAATTCTCTTAAAGACACTAAATGTCTTCGCTTTCTTACTTTTGTATTGACAAAAAGTAAGCAAAAGCAACAGCGGCTTCGAAGCCAGAGGTACCTTCA
>MAAG01000142.1 GCA_002163065.1 Arcobacter sp. 31_11_sub10_T18 | reverse complement strand
TGCCTGAATGGAAAAATAGTACTAAATGTACTGTTTTGGAATGAGTTTTTGTCATCAGAAAATATTTTCTAAAGTTATGGGAAGCTGCAAGCCATTCTCATCTCGCAGACGAGTTCGTATAATACAATATTGGAAATATGATAGTATATTTTCATAGAGTTCAATAGAAGATGATATACCGATAGACGAGGTAAGCAATTAAAAATAATTCTAATTAGCTTGGAAAAAAGTTGGTTAATTATACTTCAAATTTGAGTGGCAACAAGAACGGTTTTAAACTAGTTCGTATTTACGAGTCAAAAGTTAGTGTAATAAATATCAGGTAGGAAATTCATCCTACCCTAACGAACTCTCTATATTAATATAAAGGTTCAAGTATGTATTCTATCGGATTAGACATTAGTAAAGCAACCATCAATGTGTATATTCCTATTACTAAATTAGACATATAAATATCTAATGATAGTAAATCTCTTAAAGGATTATTTTCAAAGTTAAAAAAACTTTATAAAAAAGATATCAAAAAATTAGTCTTTGTCTTTGAGCCAACGGGTAATTATTCTTTCTTATTACAGAAATTTAGTTCTCAGAATAACATACACTGTTTTATTGTAAACCCAAAAAAAAGTTCTAACTTTGCAAAAGTTATGGGACAGCGAAATAAAAGTGATCTGCTTGATGCAAGAATGTTATCTCAAATGATTGTAACTGCGAGGAAAGACCAAATTAAAGTACCTATTATCAATAAACAAGGTGAAGAGATAAAAGAACTTATTAAATATTATCAATTGATTTCAAAACAGAAAACTCAAAATAAAAATCACTTAGAATCTATTGTAGCTAAAGATGGTTCCTCTATTGTGAGCAAATCCCTCAATCAGGAGATAAAGCTACTTAAGAAAAAAGAAAAAGATATTTTAACTGCAATAAAACAATTAATTTCAAAAGATCCAGAGTTACATCAAGCATTTTTAAATATCCAATCAATAAAAGGTGTAGGAGAGATTTCAGCGATTGTTTTACTTTATCATTTTATAAAGTACCCAGATGCCAATCAAAAGCAAATCGTTTCATTAGCGGGACTAGATCCAATTAAAAGGAATTCAGGGACATCAATAAATGGAAAAGCTAGGATATCCAAAGCTGGATCAAAACTATGTAGAGGAGTTTTATTTATGGCAGTATTAAGTGCGATTAATTTTAATGAAGAGTTAAAAACATTCTATGAAAGATTAAAAGAAAATGGTAAACATTCTACAGTTGCACAAATTGCAGTAATGAGAAAAATGATTATAATTTCTCACTCTTTATATAAAAACAATAAAGTATATGAACCTGAAAAATATTTAGAATATACATAAAATTTTAGTGTTTTTTAAGGTGGCAACTTTTTTGTTTCATTTTTTTGCGGTCAAAAAAAGAAAGGAAGTCATAGGGGAAGCTTTTTAGTAAAGAAATATTGATGTTGTCATACAAAATTATTTCTATTCTTTTTTTAATTTTAATTAAACCTCTTTAATCAAAACCTCATCTTTACGCAAATAAAGAACATACCCAAACACATCTTTACTTTTAGATAT
>MAAG01000163.1 GCA_002163065.1 Arcobacter sp. 31_11_sub10_T18 | reverse complement strand
TTGGAATTTCATTTTTGGCAATAAATATCAATAAGGATGTTAATCAATCTACTGTGGTAATTTTTACTATAATAGTGGCAATAGTCTCGTGTGTATTGGTGATATTTTCTTTTTTTAAAATAAATAACTATATTAATCAAATAAATAAAATGAATAAAATTGCCACATTATCAGCTCAAGGAAAACTCTCTTATCGTATTACAAATATTAACAATACAGATAAAATTGGACCTTTGGCTTGGAGTATAAATAATATGTTGGATCAATTTGAGGCTTTTACTAGAGATTTAGATAATTCACTTAGATTAACTTCAAAAGGTAAAGCACATAGAAAAATGATGCCTTCTGGTTTACATGGAGACTTTATAAAATATTCGCTAAATATTAATAAAGCTCTTGATACTATCGTACTTGCCCAAAGCAAGGATGAATCCATTCAGGATATACTGAATATACTTAATGAATATAAAAATGGTTCATATAAGAATAAACTTGATTTAGATTTTCTACCAGAAGACATCAGTAAACTGGCTCAAGGAATTAATGAGCTTGGTCAGTCTTTAGAAAAGTTAAGTCAGTTAAATTTAAAAAATGGTCTTGCTTTAAAAAATGGATCGGATATATTAGCTAAAAATGTTAACACTTTAAGTCAAACATCTAATACTCAAGCATCAAGTATTATTGAAACTACTCAGTCTTTGGAAAATATAACTCAAAAAATAAAACAAAATACAAAAATTACTTCACAAATGGCAGGTTATGCTAAAGAATTAACATCATCAGCAAGTCTTGGTGAAAAACTCGCCAATGAAACAGCATCATCTATGGATGAAATTAACACGCAAACTTCTGCAATTAATGAGTCAATATCCGTAATTGATCAAATAGCATTTCAAACCAATATTCTTTCTTTAAATGCAGCTGTGGAAGCAGCAACTGCTGGTGAGGCAGGAAAAGGTTTTGCTGTTGTTGCCCAAGAAGTAAGAAATCTGGCTGCACGAAGTTCTGAGGCTGCAAAAGAAATTAAAGAGTTAGTTGAAAGTGCAACTGCTAAAGCAAATGATGGAAAAAGTATAGCAGATGAAATGATTGTTGGATATACAAAATTAAATGACAATATAATGTTAACAATGAATTTAATAAATGATGTTACTGATTCAAGTAAGGGACAAGAACAATCCATACAATATATAAATGATTCAATGAGCGTTTTAAATATTCAAATGCAAGAAAATGCAACTATAGCGCAAGAAACAAATAAAATAGCCGATAAATCATCACTAATTGCACGTCGAATCGTAGAAGAAGCAGATAAGGATTTTTATAAATAGTAGTGTTATGTATAATACTACTGGATAATTATTATTTCAAGATAAATTTTGTCTTAAATAATTTTATTTATTCATTTACACTATGGGTAATTTAATAATTTTTTACTATAATACGCTCCAATTAAAAACAAAAGGAATATAATGTTAGTAACACAAAAAGCTCC
>MAAG01000051.1 GCA_002163065.1 Arcobacter sp. 31_11_sub10_T18 | reverse complement strand
TTTCTGGGGGTAGTTTCTTTCTGAAGTTTTTTGCAAATAATCTCATTGCATTGGCTGTCATGATGTTGTCATCGGTCCAAATGAGATTCTCCATTTCATTATATGTAATAATTCTCTTTTTTCTAACCAATAAAGCCAAAAAATCACACTCTTTTTTTGTTAATATATACTCTTCTTCTGGACCTTTTACCAAAGAATTAGCTTCATCAAATATCCAAGATGGAACTAGATTATGAAGTTTAGCACCTTCAAAACTTTCAATAAATGCTTCAAAAACATCTATGAGTTTTGCTTCAGTGATAGGTTTGATGATATATTTTACAAGATGTAACTCAACAGCATTCAACATGTAATCTAAATCTGTATGAGCTGAAACTATAACGATTCTAACTTTACTATCTGTTTTTCTGATTTTTTTGATTAAATCAATACCATTTAGTTTTGGCATTTGAATATCTGTAATAATTAAATCAGGCTTTTTTTCTTCATAGATTTTGAAAGCTTCTTCACCATTTTTTGCCAGATACAAATCTTTGAATAAACACTCTAATATCTCTTGGATATTATTACGAATTCCTTCTTCATCTTCGGCGTACAATAGACTAAAACTAGAGAGTTTACCCATCAATTCTTGATTCATTTTGTATAACCTTGTATGCATATTTCTTATGGTATTATAACACATATAATAGCATATAGTAATGTAACATTAATGTCCTCTTATATATGAAAAATAAATTTAATTTGAATGGTTATTATGCGACTCATAAATGAAGAAAACATATCAAGAAGTATCATTTACGTCTTTATCGTGATTATGTCTTTGATGGTTTTTTCAATCTCTTATATCTATGTTAAAAAGACATCTAGTGAATTTGATACTGAGATGAAAGTATTTGTAGAACATTATTACGATACTCAAAAAGAGTTGTTAAAAAAAGAAGTTGGAATTATTTTTGATATTTTAAAATACAATGAGTCCAAAATTGATGATGAAGAAGAGCAAAAAAAAGAAGCCGTAAGATTGATGCACAATATCTCTTTTCAAAAACAAAAGAGTAATTACTTTTTTGTTTATGATATCTTTGATTTTAGAGGTGGAGATGAATTTGCCCGACTTATTGTAAATCCAAATCGCCCTGATTTATTGGGTACCATTATTTCAACCAATTATGAAGATATCCATGGAAAAAAGTTTAGACAAGAGTTTTTAGATGAAGTTCGTGCTACGGGAGAATCATATACTCAGTATGCCTATAAAAAACCTTTTACCAATTCCATTAATGAAAAATTAGCTTATTATCAACTGTATCCAAAATGGAATTGGGTGATTGCAACTGGGGTTTATCTTGATGATATAGATAAACTACTTGAAGAAAAAAAAGCTGCTATGAAAACGAAGGTCCGAAAACAAATTATTCAAACAGTATTATTATTTTTACTTTTTTTATCCTTTGCAATTCTTTTTTCTTATTTTGTATCTGAAATTATTGAAGAGTATTTTCAAAATTATAAAAAAACAGTGAAATCAAAATCTGAAGCTTTGGAAGAATTAAATGAAACCTTAGAGAATAGGGTTCATGAAGAGATTGAAAGAAGAAGAGAACAAGAACAAATATTAATACAAAAATCCAAGTTTATAGCTTTGGGTGAGATGATTAGTAATATCGCCCATCAATGGAGACA
>MAAG01000090.1 GCA_002163065.1 Arcobacter sp. 31_11_sub10_T18 | reverse complement strand
CTCTGGCTTATAACTGTGGTGAAGGTAGAGTGATTGAAGCTATTACACGAGCTACAATTGATATGTATGTGGAAGACAATGGAAAAAACCACAACAGAAAGCAAATAAGAAAATTTAGAAAAACCATAAAAGATTATCAGAAAAAAAGAGTTCGATTTTCTGCTTTGTATAAAGTTTATAAAGAAGTTATCAAATGGGACTATAAACCTGATGTAAATGAATTATTGAAAGTTCAAAAAGGTTTACGACGGCAATATTTACCAAAAGAGAGTAGAGAGTATATACGAAAAATAATTTCACTTGGGTTTATGAATAATAGAGAATTTATCACCAGTGCAGATAACTCTCATTTATTAAATATAGGTTCAACTGGTTCAATTGCTACTATTTATGTTAAAGGCGGAATGCATTTAAAAAATGTGGCTCAAGTTGTTGGTATTGATTATAAAGAACTTACAAATTTAAATAGACATATTAAACGATATATTGTTCCTCCCGAAGCGGATACTTATCCAATTTATATCCCCTATAGTAGACTTACTCGATTTAATGCCAATAAGGGAAGTCTAAAAAAAGCATCTTATGCAATGCATATTGTTAAAAAAGGTGATTCCCTTGGTGTGATTGGAAGAAAATATAAAGTTTCATATAAGTTAATTAAAAAATATAACAAATTAAAGTCTAACTTTTTATCTATTAATCAAAAGCTGATTATTCCAGTGTCTTTAGAAGATTTACCTCCAAAGCCAGCAGTTTATTTGGTGAAACGTGGTGATACTCTAGATTCAATATCAAAAAAATATAAAATTAATTTGAAACAACTTATGAAAGACAACAACAAAAAAACCAGCTTGATTCGTATTGGAGACAAAATTGTTATTAATTACTAAAAAATCACTTAAATATTTAATGGTATTATTTATTGGATTCTATCTTATTGGATGTTCAAGTAAATCTTATGATACTTCATCTTGGAGTTCTAGTTCTAGTTCAAATAGAACGTTCAAGAAAATACCAAAAGAAAAAATACGAAACAGTAAAGCTATGCATCGTGCAACGATGAGATCTTATGTGATTGCAGGTAAGCGGTATCATCCTACTTTGGCTAAAGTGGATGACCAGTTTAAAGGGATTGCTTCTTGGTATGGACCTAATTTTCATGCAAAAAAAACTTCAAATGGTGAAGTCTACGATATGTATGCCATGACAGCTGCTCATAAAACCTTGCCTATGAATACAATGGTTCAAGTTGATAACTTGGAAAATGGGAAGTCAATTATTGTACGAATCAATGATAGAGGTCCTTTTGTAACGGGACGTATCATTGATTTATCTAATAAAGCCGCGCACAAAGTAGATATGGTAAAAAAAGGAACAGTAAAAGTTAAACTGACTGTTTTAGGCTTTAATGCAAAAATTGCAAGAACTGCAGAAGAAAAACAAGAAACTGCAACTGTTGGTAAGTATTATGTTCAAGTGGGTGCATTTAGAAGATATGCAGGTGCTAAAATTACTCAATCGAAATTCAAAATGATTCTTGAAAATAATTATGATGTAGTTATCAAGAAAGGTTATTTCGAATCTGCTGCTATTAACAGAGTTTGGATAAGTGGATTTAGAAGTGAAGAAGAAGCAAGAGATTTTAAAGCTAATAATGACTTAGCTGGCTCAATGATTATTGCAGAATAGGGAAAAATATGACAGAATTTGATAGAAAAACAAAAGAGACTGATATAAAGTGTAAATTAGATATCAAAGGCAGTGGAAAATCTAATATTAATACGGGTGTTGGTTTTTTTGATCATATGTTAGAAGCTTTTAGTAAACACAGTGGGATTGATATGGATCTAAATTGTGATGGTGATTTACACATTGATGCCCACCATACAGTTGAAGATTGTGGTATTGTTGTTGGAAAAGCATTACGAAAAGAAATCTTTCCTATTGAAGCAGTTGAGAGATATGGAAATGCAACGGTTGTCATGGATGAGGCAGCAGTTACCTGTGCTTTAGATTTAAGTAACAGACCATATTTGGTTTATGAATTAAATGTGAGTGGAAAAGTTGGTGAGTTTGATACCGAACTTGTTGAAGAGTTTTTCCATGCAGTTGTCATGAATGCAGGGATTACTTGTCATATTATTCAAGACAGAGGAAGAAATAAACACCATATCATTGAAGCTTCATTTAAAGCGCTCGCTGTTGCCCTGCGACGAGCATTAGCTAAAAATGAGAAAATAGGAATTCCAAGTACTAAAGGAATTCTGTGATTGAATTAATCGTTCTTGATGTTGATGGTACTTTAACTGACGGTAAAATTACTTATGATGGTAATGGAATTGAGTCAAAAAGTTTTGATGTTTCAGATGGTTTGGCTATCGCCTCATGGACCAAAAAAATGGGAAAACAAGCTGCCATAATTACTGGGAGATCATCAAAGGCAGTTGAACAAAGAGCAAAAGATTTGGGTATCAAACATTTACACCAAGGTATTCATAATAAAGATGAAGTTTTACAAAAAATTTTAGATGATGAAAATTTATCTTGGAATCAAGTAGCAGCCATTGGAGATGATTTAAACGATTATAAAATGTTGAAAAAAGTAGGAATTTCTTTTACTCCTTCAAATGGAACACATTATTTAAAAGATTTTGTAAATGTTACTTGTACAAATGCTGGTGGATCCGGTGCTGTTCGAGAGATGTTGGAATGCATTTTTAAAGAAGATGGATTAGAAGAGGAATTTGTAAAAACATGGCTATAAGAGTTTTTATTTTTGTACTATTGGTAGTGTCTATTATATCAGTATTTGCACCAGTAGATAATAATATAAGTGAATCTTTAAAAAAGGATATTGCGTTGGTGACTTTTAACGATTCCACAATGTATACCTTGGATAACTTGCACGTAACAAAAGTAGTTGAATCAATTAAAGCAGTTCGTTATAAAACAAGAGATGAAATGTTTGAGGGGACTTTTTACTTTAGAGCAAAATCAAAAACTAACAGTAATCAAGCAGACGTAGTTAGTGCTGATTTTATTGAAAAAAAAGGTCCAACATTAAAATTTGTTGATCATGTGGTTTATAACAGAGACGATTTTATGACGCTAAAAACGGATATATTATATTATAATTTAGATACAAAGATAGCTCACAATGACAAACCATTTATTGGAAAGTATTACGACGATTCTTTAATTGGTACAAGTCTTTATTTGGATACAGAAAAAACATACTTTAAGTCTCAAAAAGCACATTTTGAGATTGATTTAGACAATAAGGAACAATAATGAAATATTTAATTAGTTTGTTAATAATTACAGCGTTATTTTCGCAAGCAAAAGAAACACCCAAAAATCAATTGATTATTGATGCAGAACAATTTGAAGCACATGATAATAAGGGTTTATCTATTTTTACTGGAAATGTAAAAATGACAAGAGTAAAAGATAAATTGGACTCAGATATACTTGAAGTTTATATGACACCATTAAAAAAAGGCGCTTCAAAACAAAAAAGAGTTGTTCTAAAATATATAGCAATTGGTAATGTCTCTTTTGAAATATTTACTAAAGGCAAACATTATAAAGGGCGTGGAGAAAAAGTTATTTATAAACCAACAATTTTAGAATATGAGATTATTGGAAAAGGTTCTATTAAAGAATTAACAGAAGACAAAACTTTAATAGGTGATAGAATTATATTAAATCAAACTACAGGTGAATCAAAAGTAAGTGGAAATAAAAACAAACCAGTACGATTCATTATGCAAATAGAAAGCAAATAAAAATGAAAATAATAGAAGCAACTTTTATGCAATCTGCACAATCAATAATGGACTCACCAAGTCCAGATGTGGCAGAGATTGCATTTTTAGGACGAAGTAATGTAGGTAAAAGTTCACTTTTAAATACACTAACCAATAGAAAAAATTTAGCAAAGTCATCTTCAACACCAGGGAAAACTCAGCTTATTAATTATTTTAATATTAAGTTTAAAACCTATGAAGAAAATGGTATGCCTCCATACTTATTCGCGAGATTTGTAGATCTACCTGGTTTTGGTTATGCAAGAGTTTCCAAGTCATTAAAAAAAGAATGGAACAGAAATCTAACTGACTATTTAGAAAAAAGACCAAATCTTCAAATTTTTGTACATTTAATTGATTCAAGACACCAAAATTTACCTATTGATACTAATGTGGATGAATTTTTGGAAACTATCAAGCGTGGCGATCAAATAATCATTCATGCCTTTACTAAAATTGATAAACTCAAACAAAATGATTTAGCAAAATTAAAAAGAGAAAACCCAGATGGGATTTTTATCTCAAATCTTAAAAAAAGAGGTTTGGATCAGTTAGAGAAAAAAATATCAGGATATCTTTTTGGAACTTGAGTTTTTTAAACCACTGGTATCTGATATCAAAGATATGCAAGACTTAGTTAAAGATGAAGTGGAAACTGGAACCATTCTTTTAAGAACAGAAGATGAAATGGCCACAACAATACGCTCTTACACTGGGGTGAAAGTTGATGGTAAACTAGCAGGATTTTGTGCTCTTCATATTCACAGTATTAATTTAGCAGAAATCAGAAGTCTTATTGTTTCAGAAGAAGTACGAGGTCAACGACTTGGAAAACGTTTGGTTGAACATTGTTTGGTGGAAGCTAAAAAACTTGGACTTCAACAGATATTATCATTAACTTATGCACAGAAGTTTTTTGAAGACTTAAATTTTGTAGAGATATCAAAAGAGAGTTTGCCAGAGCATAAGATTTGGGCGGATTGTATTAGATGTAAGCATTTTCCAGTTTGTGACGAAATAGCTCTTCTTTACAAGCTTTAAAACTTATCTTTCTTCGTTATAGAATTAAAAATTTGCTTCATGTACAGTTGTACACTTCTTCAAATCTTTAACACTCTAACTTGAAATGTAAGCTTTATATCTTATAAAGCTTATGACAAGTGTTTTTTAAATATAAACTATGTATCGCTTAGACAATAAATATCAATATCTAAACAAGCATCAATTTCAGATAAGATTTTATTATCTTCTCTTTCGATGGCTATTCCAGGATTACAGCTATTATAATAATATTGGACAATTTGAAATTGCAAATAATAGGATTTCTCCAACTGCACAAATACTTCTTTTCTTGGTATGATAACTTCTCTTGACTAAATAATGTTATTGAGATAAAGTTATTATTTATTGCATTATCCAATATTTCATTATTTTCTAATATTACTAACTTCTCACCCTCAAGCTTTTCATAAAATTTCATATGTTCTTTGTATGAAAAGACATCATCCCTTGTATAGTAGTGCTTAATCCAATTTATTAACATATCTAGGTTCTAGTCTTGTTCTTCTTTATTTTTGTATTTGTGATGCTCCCAAGGACGTCTATTGGCATTGATTATACACTGGTTTACGTCTGGGGTTAGAAATATGATTTTTGTGGCGTATTTCTCAACTATTTTTAGTAAGTTGGTGTAACATCCTTCTCTTACCCATGCTTTATTTTCATTGATAAACTTTTGTAGTTTTTCTTGTGATTCTTCAACTTTAGCTCTTTGGGTTACTATTTCTTTATCCCATGCAATTGTGTCTAGGTCTAGATGGGCTAAATGGTTTTGAGGGAGAGTTTATTTGCTAGGCTTGATTTACCTGAGGAGGAGTTTCCAAATATGAGTATGTTTTCCATTGGCTTCTTTTCGTTTCTTATAGAGTAGTTTTACTTTAGCTTTTGATTTTTTCGAGTACTTTTTTAATAAAGGGATGTAGTATTTGAGGGGAGAGATATATTGGAAATTGTGAGATGGCAAAATATACTAAGGTTAAACTAGGCAGGGCTTCACCCATGGCTGCAATCATTAACCCCATGTTTCGTTGTGCGACCATAAGTCCCAAACTATAGGCACGTAACTTTCCAATTTTACGAAATAAAATAACCGTTGCAAAAAAGAATAGAGAAAAGACTATGAATGATAGTACTAATAAACCAAAAGAAAATAGGGGTCTTTCAATAAATATTTGACCAACACCTTGCATTATTCCTGTAACAAAAATAAAGAGGAGGATAATATTTAGTCCATCAATCTTTTCTTTATTAGCATTTAGATTCTTTTTCCCAAGTGTTTTTTTGAAAGCAATTCCTATTATTGCTGAACCCATTAACATTAAAAACAATTTGACTCCAAGAAACAGTGGTGAGATATTAATAGCTGTTTCAACAAAAAGGTAAATAAATAGTGGAACGGTAAAAGGAATTAAAGCAGTACTTGATATCATGGTAATGAGTACTAAAGTTGAGTCTAAGCCCATTAAAGCCGCTAATGCAGGTGTCGCCATCATAGGAGATGAAACTGCATGTAAAATAAAACCCAAGTATAGATCAGGGAAAAGTTCTTGCATGTTCGTTACTTTTAATATTAATCCTATAATCATAGGTATCATAAGTGCAGTCCAAATTGTTGTTAGTATAATAATTTTTGGTTTTTTAATATTTGTTTTAAATTTATCAATGTCAAGTCTCAGAAAAGATAGGCACAAAAGTAAAAAAATTGATTCACTTATAAAATGTTTGAAAACATTTCCTACTGCTGGAATAAAAATACCAATAAGAACAATAAGTGTTAAGGCATGGGTACCATTATTAGCAAGTGAAGTTAATAATTTCGAACATAAGTTTTTCATGTGAATTTTCCATTTGTATTTTTTATATTATTATTTATTCGGGTGTGTTATAGGTGAGTTTTGATGACATGGAGTTTAAAATTAACCTTCAATTAATTGGATTTTGCTATCATGAAAAAATTTTAAATCAAGAAGGTTTCGTTTGTTAGAAAAAGGTTTTCTCTTTACCAAAGCTCCTCTATTTTTAGATATTGCAACTGTTTATTTTTTTATATTACCCTTTTTACTCTTCTTTTCTATTAGATATGCAATTAGAGGAAACTATAAAAAGCATATCAACTCCCAGATAGCTATTTTTATTATAAGTATGGTCATGATTACTTTCTTTGAAATAGGTATGCGCATGGAAGGCGGTTTTTTTGCTCTCATGAAACAAAGCACGTTTGAATATACACCCTTATTTATTTTTCTACTGGTGCATATTATTATTGCAACCATTACAATTTTTTCGTGGATTTATCTAATTTATACTTCTTATGTTTCGTATAAAAAGGGTGAGTTAATTGCTCATCATGTTAAACTTGCGCGATACACTGTGGGTGGAATCTGCATAACATCCACTATGGGTATTATGATTTATCTTGCAATTTTTGTATTTTAAATAATTATAAATTAGCGATTAAATTTGAAATTTTCAAATTGTATTTGTTTGATATATCTAAAGTAGGTAGATTTATAAAATCTATTTCTCTAATGGTAGTTGTATCTGTGCTGATAACACATTGAGCCAGAGTTTTATTGTCTTCATTGACAACGATAGGTGCACCCAGATTAATAACTGAATCATGAATATTTTTGTGAATGACAACAGTGAAATATACGCTATATTTACTTGCGTCAGTTAATTGAAGTGATGATTTAACATTTTCTGGAATCTCAAAATATTTTTTGTCAGTTGCTGCATGAATTAGGGTCAATCTAAAAAAGTCACTTTCATTACTACTGTGTAAGACAGAAGTAAGTCCGTCATTATTTTCTATTATAACCTCAGGTATATGTTCAAAACCAATAAAAGGGTGTTTAACCAAATAAGTTGTTCTTACTATCTTTCTCATATTAAAACCTTGTCATTTGAAGCTCTGGGCCAGATTACCAATGATGAGATGCCAGCCATCAATGATGATAAAAAAGATGATTTTTATGGGCAGAGAAATCATTACAGGTGGTAACATCATCATCCCCAAACTCATTAAAATAGAAGCCACAATAATATCAATAACCAAAAATGGTAAAAAGATTAAAAATCCAATTTCAAAGGCTGTTCTAAGTTCACTTACAACAAATGCAGGCATTAAAAGTATTATTGAAACATCATCTATATTTTTAGGATTTTCTTGCTTTTTGATTCGATAAAAAAGTGCAAGATCAGATTCTCTGGTATTTTTTATCATAAAATCTTTAAAGGGTTTGATTCCTCTTTCAAAAGCTACTTCGTAACCTATTTGAGAATCCATATAAGGTTTTATGGCATTATTCCAAGATGCTTTCCCATATGGTTCCATAATAAACACAGTCATAATTAAAGATAGAGAAATAATAATTTGATTTGGTGGTGATTGTTGTAAACCCATTGCCTGTCGTAAAAGACTAAATACTATAATAAATCTTGTGAAACTAGTGACCATAAGAAGCAAGGTAGGTGCAGCTACCAGTAAAACTAAGATAAGAGCAATATTTATTGTTTTAACAAATTGTGCAGGTTCT
>MAAG01000092.1 GCA_002163065.1 Arcobacter sp. 31_11_sub10_T18 | reverse complement strand
TGATAATACTGCAGTTTTCAATTGTGGAAACGTAAGCCGCTGCCAGCTTTGAGATTTTTTATTCAAGCTTTTATCTAATTAAACTTCGGTTTATTTGGGTAAGAGCTTTTTTTTTAGCTTTTTTTTTAGCGTTGTTTAGGTCTATCTTATCTTTCTTTATATGCGTTCAATTTTTTATCCTACTTTGTACTTTCATACTACACACTCAACAATTTTATAGAATTTAGCACTATTTATTTTATCTGTAGTTTATATCATAGGAATTATGCATTCTAGTAATGTAAGTATAGTGTAAAATAAATGTAATTAATTAAGCCTCAAAAAGGTACTATACGCTTATATAGAGGTTACATGACAGATAAATTATCATATGAAGAATTAGAAAAAAAAGTAGAGTATCTAGAGATGAAAGCAAACTTGGTTGACACATTACAAAATAAAGTTAATAGCGATAAATTATTTTTACAAAAAATGTTAGATACTATGCCTAACCCTGTCTTTTATAAAGACATTCATGGAGTTTATCAAAATTGTAATGATTCATTCTCAAAAACAATTTTAGGAATACCAAAAGAAGAAATTATTGGGAAATCATTATTTGATTTACCATATGTGATTCCCCCTGAATTAGCCAAATTATATCACATAAAAGATCAAGTGCTTTTTGATAATCCTGGTACTCAAGTGTATGAAGGTAAAGTTAAATGTGCTGATGTAAGAACTAGAACATTTTTATTTAACAAAGCTACTGTTGTAGATGAATCTAATAAAGTTCTGGGAATCGTAGGTATTATGCTAGATATTACTGAATTAAAAGAAAATGAAATAAAATTAGATGAAAAAAATAAAGAATTAGAGACATTGTCTTATACAGATCCACTTACAGGTGTACTTAATAGAAGAAAGTTTGATGAATTGTTTATTGAGCGAATAAAGATATCAATGAGATATAAATACATATTAAATTTTGCAATTATTGATGTTGATAATTTTAAGCTATATAATGATAGTTATGGTCACTATGAAGGTGATAATGTACTTAGAAGTATATCAAATACTATTAACCAAAGATTGTTACGTCCTGACGATTATTTGTTTCGTTTAGGTGGAGAAGAGTTTGGCTTGCTATATCATACCAGTGATGAGCATTCATCTTTACAATTAATAGAAAAAATCAGAGCTGACGTTGAAAACTTAAATATTGAACACCTAAATAATGATAAGTTTAATAAAGTGACTATATCTATTGGTATTGCAATTGTAAATAATCTTATTGATGATACGAAGTATATTTATGAAAAAGCTGATAGTTTGTTATATCAAGCGAAAAAAGCTGGACGAAATAAAGTTTTTGGAGAGGTAATTTAGACATAAAAAAAGGTTAGACAATTGTCTAACCTTTTTTTAACGGAATGGAATGATTACAGTCTTGCTTCGTATCTTCTAAGCATGTATAATCTTTTAAGCATCTTTTTCTTAGCATTAATTTTTTGTTTTTTTCTGATCTCTGTCATTGGTTCAAAAAATCGTCTAGCTCTAGTTTCAGTTACAATAAGATTTCTATCACATTGTTTCTTAAACCTTCTGTATGCTTCGTCAAAAGATTCGTGTTCTTTTACCTTAATACCTGGCATTCTAAAATCACCTACTTTCATTCAAAATTTTAGAATCGCATTATATTTAAGTTTTGCTTCATTTAAATTTAACTTAAAAAAGATATAATGACTTTTATAAAAGTACAGAACATTTTGAGGGTAAAGTATTGAATTTAACACATTTAGATGAAAAAAATCGACCTAAAATGGTTGATGTTTCAAATAAGAATAATACAACAAGAATTGCAGTTGCAAGTGGTAAAATAAGTATGAGTCAAGATGCATTTAGTGCCATAGTTTCTAATAATACAAAGAAAGGTCCTGTTTTACAAACTGCAGTAATTGCTTCAATTATGGCTGTTAAAAAAACAAGTGAATTAATTCCCATGTGTCATCCTCTATTATTAAGTGGCATAAATTGTGATGTTGAGGAATTGCCAAACTTACCGGGCTTTAAGCTTATTGTAACTGCAAAGTTAAATGGACAAACTGGAGTTGAAATGGAAGCACTCACTGGAACTTCTATTGGATTGTTAACTATTTATGACATGGTTAAGGCGATTGATAAGAGTATGGTAATATCCAATATACAACTAGAGAGTAAAGAAGGCGGGAAAAGTGGGGATTTTAAAAGATGAGAGATTTAAATAAAGAAAAACTAGAATTAAACTATCCATGTAAATGGATTTACAAAGTTATAGGTAAAAATGATCAAGATATAAAAATAGCTGTTAAAGAGATTTTAGATGAAAGAGAATATGTTCTTAAACTATCTAATAGTAGTAAAAAAGGAAAATTTAAAAGCTTTACTTTAGAACTACTGGTTCATAATGAAGATGACCGAAAAATGTTATATGATATCTTATGTAATCATGACAATATAAATATGGTTTTATAAGTCATTTTTCTGTAAAATACTCGGTATTATGGAAAGAAGAAAATTTTTAAAATATTTACAAGTCGGCTCAATAAGCACTGCTGCTTTACATTTTGCAAATAATGATTTATTTGCGTACCCTATTAACAGACATAATCTTGATGCAAAAATTGAAAAGAAACCGTTAATCACATCTGATATCTACCTACCAAGCTCTCAATATGAAATTTTAAAAAGTGTAAAAAATAAATTAAAATTGATTCAAAGACATGTGGGATATGGAAACTTTAATATTATTGGTTTTGATAAAGCCGTTAGTATAGCTAGATGGGGAAGAGGGATTAAGAGGTTTACCAAAGAAGAGTTGAGTTTTATGGAATCAATTTATTATTACGATCCAAGTATTCATGGATTTTTCGGACAAAGAACCTCACATAGTCTAACTGAATTAATTAGTAAAAAAGAAGTAGTAAAAATTCCCCGAACAGGTCATTACCTTTTTAAGGGTAAAACTGTTGAAACCTATACTCACATGAAAAAAGATATTGGAAACACAATTGTTTTGACTTCTGGTGTACGAAGTATTGTAAAACAAATGAAGTTATATATTGACAAAATTGACAAAACAAAAGGAAATTTATCTAAAGCTTCAAAATCACTTGCTCCTCCTGCTTTTTCATATCATACAATTGGTGACTTTGATATAGGTAAAAAAGGTTTTGGATATTCAAACTTTACTTCTAGGTTTGCTTTAACAAATGAATTTTTAAGAATGAGAAAATTGAAATATATAGATATGAGATATACAATTAATAATAAGGACGGAGTTAGGTATGAACCTTGGCATATTAAAACTATTTAAATTACTGTTTATAGTAGTTTTAGTTCAAAACATTTATGCAGATAATAAAAGTTTTGATTTTGATCTAATAAAAAAAGGTCAAGACGATAATAATACTTTACTAATAGTAGGTGGAATTCAAGGTGATGAACCTGGTGGTTTTATGGCAGCTTCACTAATAACTACTCATTATAAAATTCAAAAAGGCTCAGTTTGGATAGTTCCAAATTTAAACTTTTATTCTATTATTAAAAGATCACGTGGTCCTTATGGAGATATGAATAGAAAGTTTGCCAAAATTCCTAAAAACGATCCTGATTACGATTCAATTCAACGTATTAAAGAATATATCTCTAGTGATAATGTAAAATTAATATTGAATTTACATGATGGAAGTGGATATTATAGAAAAAAATATGTTGATAACATGCACTCTCCTCACAGATGGGGTCAAAGCTCAATAATTGATCAAGCAAACTTAGACATAGAACAATATGGAAATCTTGAAAAAATATCTCAACGTGTATGTACGTATTTAAATAAAAATTTAATAAGAACAGAAGATTCTTATTTGGTGCATAATACGAAAACACGAATGGGTGATAAAGAGATGGAAAAAACACTTACCTATTTTGCTATTAATAATGGAAAAGCTGCTTTTGGAAATGAGGCAAGTAAATCCCTTCCTGTACATGAACGAGCTTATTATCATTTACAAGCGTTAGAAGAGTATATGAGAGTCATGGGTATAGAATTTACAAGATCCTTTGACTTAACACCTAAAAGTGTTAAAAATGCATTGGATAATGATATTTATATTTCTCTTTATGATGACAAAATAAAATTACCTTTAAGTCAAATTAGAAATTATCTCAAATATTTCCCCATTAAAAAAGACGGTAGTTTAGAATTTACTCCAAGTAATCCTTTAACAACAATCATTAAAAAAGGTAATATTTATTCTATTCATTATGGAAATAGAAGAATGGTTAAATTAAAAGCTGATTATTTGGATATTGAAAGTGAAAACCCTAATATTCAAATGAATATTGATGGATATGAAAAAAATGTTGAGTTTGGATCTATCATTACTGCTGTTAATAATTTTTATGTTTCACCAAATACTGGATATCGAGTAAATGTAATTGGGTATCAAAATAAAAAACAGAGAAATGAATCTGGATTAAAGATAAGAAAGCAACAGATTTTAAAAAGATTTTCCATTGATAAAAAAGGGAAAATATATCGAATTGAATTTTATAAAGATAAAAAGTTTGCTGGAATGATATTGGTTAATTTTGAAGGTAAAAAAGCAAAAGAGTTATCTCTTGCTTTAAAAGAGAAAAAGATTATATCTAAAAAAATATAATCTTTTTTTATTTAGTTTTTACTTCTAATCAATTCTTTTTTAATTTTTTCTTGATTTAGTTTTTTCTTTGCTGCTTTATAAATTTCTTTTACTCTATCTTCATCGGTATGAATTTCTTTTGCAATCTCACTGATTTCAGTTTCTTGTTCCATTGCAACAAATACTTTTAATTCTTTTTTAGTAAACTTTTTCTTCATTACTAAAACAAGTTCTTCTTCACCTTTTAAAGTACCAACTAATTTATCAATATTAGCTAAAATTGCATCTGTATAATTAAACATTTATTTCCTTTTGTTTGTCGTCGTTCATCCACTCATTTAAAATAGACATGTCTTCATAACTGCTCATATCTAGTTTGACTGGCGTAATTGAAACATAATTTGCCTTAATAGTTTCAAAGTCACACATCTTATCCTCACTTTCTTTCCAAATAAGTGGATGAAGTCCTATCCAATAGTATTCTTCTCCTCTAGGATTTAAATGTCTATGTGTATCATTACCATACTCTCTATACCCAGCTTTGGTAATTTTTATACCTAAACACTCTTGGGGAGAAATTTGTGGAATATTAATGTTTAAAAATTTTCTCTCCCCTAAAGGAAAAGAGCCATTTAATATCTTTGATACAATAGTAACAATGGTTTTCTTTGCAAGGGCAAAATCCCATTGCATTTTTACACTTTGAGATAAGTTTTTATACACTTGTGAAATGGCAACTGCAGGTATTCCTTGTAAAACTGCTTCCATAGCAGCACTGGCAGTTCCACTATAGGTAATATCTTCTCCCATATTTGCTCCAATATTTATTCCACTTACCACTAAGTCTGGCTTATTGCCATCTTTAAAAAGGTTGTTCAGTGAGACAAATACACAATCCGTTGGTGTGCCATCATCTACTTTATAAAAATCATCATCTACGCTAACCAGTCTTAATGGTCGAGTAAGAGTTAATGAATGCCCACACGCAGACTTTTCTGATGCTGGGGCAACCACTGTAATTTTAGCAATGGGGGATAGGGCTTCAATGAGCGCTTTTATTCCTGCTGCATCATAACCATCATCATTTGTTATTAAAATATGTTTCATACTACGTATACTCCTGGTATAGATTTAATTAACTGTTCCACATTGTTCGTTACACTAAAACCAGTTTCTAGGTGAATATCACCCAATTTAGATTTTACAATGAGATTAAATTTTCTTTTTCCTTGGTTATGGGCAATAATTTCAAATAAATCATACATCACTTTATCATTTTGAACATAATCAGCAGCTATTGTTAATGGAGGCTCATCTTTAACAACTTTTTTGACCTTGAGTTTTTCTTTTTTTGCATCTCTTAAGTCTTCAATTTTTCGTAAGTTCATTCTTGTAAATTGATCATCTTTGGTGATTCTAACTTTAAAGGCAATAGGTTCTTCAAGATCAAAGTCTTCTTTTAGTTCTTTTAACTTATCTTCAAACATCATCAGTTCGATACTTCCATGAAAATCCATAATACTAGCTATGGCAAACTTATTACCTTTTTTTGAAATTCGCTCTGTAATAGACTCTACTTTTCCTACAAATAAAACTTCACTTCCATCTGCAACTTCATCGATTTGTGAACTTAGTGTATAATTGATTTGATCCAATTGTTCTCGGTATTCATCTAGTGGATGTCCTGATACATAAAATCCTAGAGAAGCTTTTTCAAATTCAAGAACTTCTCTATCGCTATATTCTTCTAAAGGTTCAAGATTAATATCCATTTTTGTTAATTCTTCATCATCTCCAAAAAGAGAACCCACTGCATTTTTCTTAGCTTTCATTGCATCTTTAACAGTATCTGAAATAAGTTCAATTTGTTCACACATAGCTCGACGTGAGTACCCAAAATGATCAAAAGCACCAGATTTAGTTAAGGCTTCAATAACTCTTTTGTTTACTTTACTTCCATCAATTCGAGAGATAAAATCTGATAAATCTTTAAAGTCTCCCCCTTCTTTTCTGGTCTCTAAAATAGAGTTAATGGCAACATCTCCTGCACCTTTAAGTGCTCCCATTCCAAACATTACTACTTCTTTCTTATCTATCTTTGTTGCTGAAAATACCAAATATGATTTATTAATATCTGGTGGAAATAGTTCAATATCCAATCTTTTTACTTCATCCACGTATTTTACAACTTTGTCCGTATTATCTTTTTCTAAAGTTAATAGTGCTGCCATAAATTCTGTTGGATAATATTTTTTTAAATATGAAGTATAAAAAGTTACCATAGCATATGCTGCTGAGTGAGATTTATTAAATCCATATCCTGCAAACTTTACAATCAGGTCAAATAGCTCTTCACAATGTGATCTTACATATCCTTTTTTAACACCACCATCAGCGAACTCAACTTTTAAACGATCCATTTCTTCAACAATTTTTTTACCCATAGCACGACGTACTAAATCTGCCCCACCAAGTGAAAAACCACCAATGGTTTGTACAATTTGCATAACTTGCTCTTGATAAACAATAACCCCATAAGTTGGTTCAAGTATTGGACGAAGTGGTGCATCAAATTCATCATAAAAGTAATCAATTTTAGCTCGACCATGTTTTCTATCAATAAAGTCATCCAACATCCCAGACTCCATTGGACCTGGTCTATATAATGCAAGGACGGCGATAATATCCTCAAAGTTTGAAGGTTTTAATCGTTTACATAAATCTTGCATCCCTTCAGACTCTATTTGAAATAGCCCAATAGTATTTCCGGTTTGGATTAAATCATATACCCCTTGATCATTTACATCAGCTGTGATGAAGTTGATTCTTTTTCCATGTCTTTTTTCGATTAGTTTATTGGCTTCTTCAATAACAGTTAGTGTTTTTAATCCTAAGAAGTCAAATTTAATTAAATCCACATCCTCAACATATTTACCGTTGTATTGAGTTGCTAAGGTATCCAATCCTGATGGTTTGAACAAAGGTGTTTTGTTCCATAAGGGTTCATTTGATATAACAACACCTGCTGCGTGGGTTCCTGCATTTCTATTTAGACCTTCAAGTGCGAGGGCCAGTTGCCATACACGTGCCGCTTGTGGATTTGAATCACATAGCTCTTTGATTTTTGGCTCTTTCTCATAAGAGTCTGTTAGATTAATTCCTAATTCATCAGGAATTAGTTTTGCCATTGCATCTGCTTGGGAATAGGGCATATCTAAAACACGGGCTACATCTCTAATTACACCTTTTGCTAAAAGTTTACCAAAGGTGATGATTTGTGCAACGTTGGCTCGACCATACTGTTCAACCACGTAATCAATTATTTCACCCCGTCTAGCTTGACAGAAATCCATATCAATATCTGGCATGGATATACGCTCAGGATTTAGGAATCTTTCAAAAAGTAGACCATACGGCATAGGATCAATATCGGTGATTTCAAGTGAAAATGCCACCAAACTTCCCGCAGCTGATCCACGCCCAGGACCTACCGGAATTTTCATCTCTTTTGCAACAATAACAAAATCCCATACAATTAACATATATCCTGGGAATTTCATATTATTGATAATATCAATCTCTACTTGCAATCTATCTCTATATTCTTGATGTTTGGATGCATCAACTATTTCAAGACGCTTTTCGAGTCCTCTCCAACATTCATCAATAAAAAGTACCTTGTCATTTTCTAATGAGTATTCTAAATCCGGATGGGGTAATACTAAATCAGTAA
>MAAG01000028.1 GCA_002163065.1 Arcobacter sp. 31_11_sub10_T18 | reverse complement strand
TATAAACAAATGGATGATGTTTTAAAACAAATAGTAGATAATAAGCTTACAAAAGATGAAGCTGTTCAAAAAGGTTTTGACTCAAAACTGATTGATATGCTTGAACACAGAATTAAAACCAATGCTTTTAAAGGTAAACTGCCTGTAATAGCAAATATTAAATGGAGCTAACAATGAAGAATATCGCATTTTATAAACCCTCAATTGGTACTGAAGAGTTAGAGCATATACAAGAAGTTTTGGAAAATAACAGTGATTCTTCAAAGGTTACTGAATTTGAAGAAAGCATAACTGAATTTATTGGTGCAAAACATGCCATAGCTACATGTAATGCAACAGCTGCTTTACATTTGGCCTTAAGTGCAATTGAGCTAAAAAGAGGTGACAAGATTTTAATGTCTGTTAATGCTTTTGTCAATGCGCCTGAAGTGGTCCGTCATTTTGATGCTGAGCCAATTTTTGTTGATATTAATATGGAAGATATGAATATTGATCTCAACAAATTTGAAAAAATATTAAGTGAGAATAAATCAAAAAAACTTAGAGGTGCAATTATCTCTTTTGTATCAGGACAGACTACTGATTTAGATAGATTATATGCTATTGCTCAAACTTATGGAATCATTTTAATTGAAGATGCAACCAATGCTTTGGGTGTCACATTTAATGGGGAAAGAGTAGGCTCTCTAGAGGCTGATATGACTATTTTTTCAACAAATTCTTCAAATGGAAAATTTGCAGTGAGCAGGGATGGAGTTATTGTAACCAATAATGAAGATATCGCAGCTCGAGCTAGACTTCTTCGAACACATGCCATTACAACAACTTATGATGATCATGGAAACTTAGACTATATCTATGATGTGGTTGACATTGGTCACAAGTATGATATGAGTGAATTAGATGCAGCCTTTGCCTTATCTCAATTAAATAAAACACAGCAATTTATTAAAAGAAGAAAAGATATTGCAAAAATATATGAAAATAGACTGGCTGGTTTAAAACATATTATTACTCCAACACACAAAGAAGAACATATTTTTACACAATATATTGTAAAAGTAAGTAGAAATAGAGATGTGTTTGCTAGAGCTTTAAAAGAAAAAGGAATTGCAACTGGGTTACATTATATTCCTTTACATTTATTAAGTTATTACAAAAACAAATACAGCTTAAAAATTACAACTTTTGGTTCTGCGCTTACTTCTTATCAACAAATCTTATCTCTTCCAATGTATCCATCATTAAGTGATGAGGATGTGGATTATGTTTGTGACCAAATTATAGAGATTGCCGAATCTTGGGTATAATTTGAAACAAAACATTGTTTTATGGGTAGAAGAGTATCTCTTCTTCCCAACTCCTTTTCAAAAACTTATATCATTTCTTTTAATTCCTCTCACTTTTATTTATCACCTTATTATTATGATTAAACGCGCCAATGCTAAATCCAAAGATTTTGGACTTCCTGTTATTAGTGTGGGAAATTTAATTGTTGGAGGTAGTGGTAAAACACCCGTGGTAGTTCACTTGGCTCAAAATAGAGAGAACTGTGCAGTAGTTCTTCGAGGATATGGAAGAGCTTCAAATGGATTGTATATCATTAGTGATAAGGGACATATCCTTGAAGATGTAACAATTTCTGGTGATGAAGCAATGTTATTGGCACTTCAACTTCCTACTGCCACAATAATTGTGAGTGAAAATAGGGAAGAGGCTATTTTAAAAGCAAAAGAATTAAATTGTGAACTTATTTTTTTAGATGATGGATTTAGTAAATATAGTATTCAAAAATTTGATATTTTACTACGACCTTTAAAAGAACCTACAAATATCATGTGTCTTCCAAGTGGAGGTTACAGAGAGCCTAAAATGATGTATAGTACAGCAGATTTGGTTTTGCAAGAAGGAATTGACTTTACCAGAGTGGTATCTTACAAACAAAATCAAAAAACAATAGAAAATTTACCAGAAAAACTTTTACTACTAACTGCAATATCCAAAGCCAAAAGACTCTTGGATTTTCTCCCTCAAGATACAATAATGGTGGCTTACGAAGATCATCATATCTTTACAAAAAATGAAATTGAACAAGTGTTAGCCCAATATCCCCAATACAACATTATCACAACAGCAAAAGACATGGTCAAACTAGAAAAGTTTAAAATCAATAATCTGTATTTAATGGATTTGACCTTAGATTTTTCTTCAAATGTCAATTTTAATTCTCTCGAAAATTACATTGAAACATATCAAACCAAGTAAATGTCACATAAATATGACGTTTTTTGTTTGTGTTTTTTTATTTTAATTCTTAAATTGTAAAATTTGTATTACCTTTAAAAATCATCTTCAAAAAAAACTATTAAATTATTTTATATTTATTTCCATTTTTTATTTAAATGATAATCAAGTGATAATCATTTAAAACTCACTCCAAACTCTATTACTACTATATAGTATGATTGTAATGAATTAAATTATTAAATTAATAATAGTCACTCATATATATAATATTTATTATTATTTAATAATACACTCCTAAAATGTTAAAAATTTAATACTTAATTAAGTTACAACATGTAAAATTCCTTAAATCGCCAGCATAGCTGCGTATTTATAATAGTTGTAAGGGGAAACACTATGTTTAAAAGTATGAAAATATCAAGTAAAATTATTGCCTGTATTGCAACAATAATAATAGGAATGGGAGTTATCTCAAGTACATCGTATTTGGGTCTAAATTCAATAGGAACTGAAATTAAAGAAATTTCACAATATCAGTTACCCATAAATACTCTGGTAACTGAACTGGAAAAAGATATCTTAGAAGAAGAAGTATTATTGTATGAACTTATTATTGCCAGTAAAGATGTACATAGTAATATTTTTAAAGAATTAGAAAGTAAGATTTCTAATTTAGGACTATCAACGAATAAAACCATGAAAGAAGTAAAGTACTTGGTTGAAAAAGCTATCAATCACAATGTTGATGTTGAAACCAAAGACACATACAAAATATTCTTAAGTGAATTGATTGAATTAGAGAAAGAGCAGAGTGAATTTGAAAACTCTTTAAGTAAGTTTGAAAATGATTTAGAAAGTGGTTCTTTAAGTCACATTGAAGAAGAGAAAGAAGGATTAATCAAAGAGTTAAAACTTATGGATCACAATATTCAAAAACTCAGAGGACAAATGGTGACGTTACTTGAAAACTCAACCAAACTAGTAGAAAAACATGAACATGAAACGCAAACACTAGTTGGAGCACTTTTTATTTTCCTTTTAACTTTTTCTTTAATAGTTTCTTTTTTCTTTGTAAAATCAATCAAGTTGAATATTATGAGTTTTCAAAAGAATATGGTTTTACTATTCAAGTTTTTAAACAAAGATGGAGCTGAAATCTCTTTATTGGATAACAAGATAAATGATGAATTTATCATCATGTCAAAAGTTATTAACAAAAACATCACAATTGCTGAAAAAAATATGAAAGAAGAACAAACTTTAATCAAAGAAACAATAAGTGTTTTAACTAAATTTGAAGAAGGAGATCTTTCTCAAAGAATCTCTAGTAACGTTGAAAACCCAGTTCTTTCTGAACTTAAAGACATTATAAATAAAATGGGTTCAAACATTCAGAATAATATAGATAATGTTTTAGATGTATTAAAAGAGTATAAAAACTATAACTATCTGAATAAAATAGATACTAAAGGTTTAACAAAGCATTTAGAGCAATTGGCAACGGGTGTTAATGACTTGGGTGGATCAATTACGCATATGTTGGTTGAAAATAAATCAAATGGTCTAACATTAGATTATGCTTCAGATAGATTACTTGAAAATGTAGATAAGTTAAATACTTCTTCTAATGAAGCTGCAAGTTCACTTGAAGAAACAGCCGCAGCAGTTGAGCAAATTACAGGAAATATTCGAGGAAATGCCAATAATATTGCACAGATGTCTAAGTTCGCAAATGAGTTAACAGTCGTAGCTAAGGAAGGGGTTAATTTAGCTGAAAAAACCACTTCTTCTATGGATGAGATTAATTCTCAGGTTAGTGCTATTAATGAGGCCATTAGTGTTATTGATCAAATATCTTTTCAAACGAACATTTTATCTCTAAATGCAGCAGTAGAAGCTGCAACTGCAGGTGAGGCAGGAAAAGGTTTTGCTGTTGTTGCTGCTGAAGTTAGAAATTTGGCTTCACGATCAGCTGAAGCTGCAAAAGAAATTAAGAATTTAGTTGAAAATGCCAATGTAAAAGCCAATGAAGGGAAAATTATATCTGAGGATATGATTAGCGGATATAAAGACTTAAATGAAAATATTTTAAAAACCATTAATTTAATCTCTGATGTAGAAGACTCCTCAAAAGAACAACTTATTGGAATTGAGCAAATTAATGATTCTATTAATTCCCTTGATCGACAAACTCAAGAAAATGCTTCTATTGCAACTCATACCCATTCCTTAGCAGCTCAAACAGATGAAATATCAAAACTTGTGGTTTTAAATGTAGACGAAAAAGAGTTTACTGGAAAAGTGGAAGTAAAAAGAAAACCCTTAACAGATGACAATCATCAAGTTGAACATGTGGAAAAGGTAAAGAAAAAAGAAATTAAGGCAACGGTCAAATATAAAACAAAACATCCTGTAAATAATCCAACCATTGTATCTAGTGCATCTGATGATGAATGGGAAAGTTTTTAAAACCTAAATTTCACTTTTTGTTATGAATCATGTTGTATACTATATAAATTTTATATGACGTGATTTTTATTAAAAATTAGGAGAAAAGATGATATTAGAAGTGGCTATTTTGGACGTAAAACAAGGGCAAGAAGAAGAGTTTGAATTAACATTTAAAAAAGCTCAAAAAATAATATCCAGTATGCAAGGTTATGTATCTCATCAATTACAAAAATGTATAGAAAAAGACAATCGTTATATCCTCTTGGTTAACTGGAAAACACTAGAAGACCACACAGTAGGTTTTAGACAATCTGAACCTTATGAACAATGGAAAGAATTATTACACCATTTCTATTCTCCTTTTCCCGAAGTTGAACATTATACTCTCATCGAAAATCACTAAGACTGTAATCGTAAATACTTTTATAACATAAAAAAATACAAGATATATTCAAGAAGTTTCATGAAAGAGCAATTTCATTCTATATTCAAAGCAATTATTTCATTATACTTGACCTAAATTTTAGTACAAAAACATTGACAAGGAAAAGCGAATGAATGTAAAAGATATAGCATTGGTTTTATTGGTAATTGTAATTTGGGGTGCAAACTTTACTGTTATCAAAATAGGTTTGGAAGAAATACCACCTGTGTTATTTTCTGCTTTACGTTTCGCTATTGTAGCTATTCCTGCGGTATTTTTTATTCCTTTTCCTAAAACGTCTATTTGGAATGTATTGGGTGTTGGTGTGTTTTTAGGCGTTATAAAGTTTAGCTTATTGTTTATTTCTATGGATGTGGGTGTAGGTGCTGGTCTGGCATCTTTATTATTACAAGCGCAAGTAGTATTTACAATAGTACTAAGTGTGATTATTTTTAAAGAAGAAATCAAAAAAAATCAGTTTGTAGGAATTGTTATTGCAGTATTGGGTTTTTCCATGTTTTTCTTTTCAAAAGAAGCAAGTTTAACCATCTTAGGTTTGATACTTATATTATTTGCAGCACTTTTTTGGACAATATCAAACTTAATCATGAAAAAAATGAAAAATGTCGATTTATTACATTTTATGGTTTGGGTTAGTTTAGTTCCTCCTTTACCTTTGGCAATCCTATCTTATTTTATGGAAACCAATGATCCTCTATCATTATTACTAGATACCAGCATGCAATTATGGCTAGCTGTAGTATATACTGGGTTTATATCCACTTTGTTGGCTTTTGCTATTTGGGGATATTTACTCAAGACTTACACAGCTGCCACTGTAACTCCTTTTGCCCTTTTAATTCCTGTGGTTGGTATGTTTGTTTCAAGTGTATTTCTAAATGAAAAGCTTGGATTGATTGAAATTATTGGATCAACTACGGTTATGCTTGGATTAATTGTGTGTGTTCTTGGCAATCGTTTGATTAAATACTTTAAAGTGCCAAATGAAAATGAAAATGAAAATGAGAATTTGATTAAAAATTCTTAGAGATTTTTATTAAGAACGTAGTACTATACTGAAATAATTTTAAGGATTTTTAATGTATGAATATTTTTTTATTTTACCTATTATATTAGCTCTACTTTTGGGTTCAATGTCTCCAGGACCTAGTTTTTTGATTGTAGCACAAGCCGCTATGTCAAAATCCAGAGCTGAAGCCATTGCTATTTCTTTTGGAATGGGAACTGGTGCAGCTATCTTTGCTCTGCTGGCTTCTATTGGATTATATGTTGTTATCGAAAATGTACCTTGGTTATATGCTTTATTAAAAGTTGCTGGTGGACTTTATTTGTGTTATTTAGCTTACAAGATTTGGAAAAGTTCAAAAGTACAAAATGAAGAGCACATAGAAAATAATAATACTCATGGTATTTTTAAATCATTTTTACTGGGACTTATTACTCAAATAAGTAATCCAAAAACTGCTATTGTTTTTGGTGGGGTATTTGCAGCGTTTTTACCAGCAGATGTGCCTGAGTATTCTTATATATTACTATGTATATCTTCATTTTTGGTGGATACAGGTTGGTATATCTTGGTTGCACTTATTTTATCAACCAAGAAAGCGCAAGGGGCATATAGTAGACATAAAAAGAAAATCATTACTCTTTTTAGTGGTTTTATGGGCTTAATGGGCCTTAAATTAGCGACAAATATCTAATATGAATCAAGAGAATTCTTTAAGCTCTCAAAAACTGAGAGGCTATTTATTTGCAATAGCTGCTACTGCTTTATGGAGTGGTAATTTTATCTTAGCTCGTGGATTAAGTGATAGTATTCCTCCTATTAGTTTGGCCTATTATAGATGGGTGGTGGCTATTGTATTTTTACTTCCTTTTTGTATCAAACCTTTGATGTCTCAAATGAATTTGATTAAAGTAAATATACTGATGTTAAGTTTGATTTCCCTTTTGGGTGTAACAGTATTTAATACTTTTATTTATTTTGCAGGACAAACAACAAGTGCTATTAATCTATCTCTAATAGCCATTACTTTTCCTGTTTTTATATTGATTTTCTCACGTATATTTTTAAAAGAGAAAATTTCAAATAATAAAAGTTTTGGTGTCGTTTTTGTTCTTATAGGAGTGGCTTTACTTATTAGTAAAGGGGCTATAAATGTTCTATTAAATATATCCTTTGTGGAAGGTGATGTATGGATGTTTGCTGCAGCCATTGTATTTGCAATTTATAGTATGTTATTAAAGTACAAACCAAAAGGATTAAATGTTTGGGCATTTCAGTTTAGTAGTTTTGTTCTGGGACTTATTTTCTTGACACCTTTTTATATTTGGGAAATAGCAACTACCGACACTGTTGTTCAAGTGAGTGATGACTTAATTTTGGGTGTTTTATATGTGGGTATTTTTGCTTCTTTATTTGCATATGTTTTATGGAATCAGTCTATTCATTTAATTGGAGCACCAAAAGCAGGGATGATTTACTATACCATTCCTATATTTAGTGGAGTATTGGCTTATTTATTTTTAGATGAAGATATTACTATGAATCATTTGTATAGTGTTATATTAATATTTACGGGAATTATTTTAGCAAATAAAGAGTTTAAAAAGAAAAAACTAAGTCGTTGATATATTATATCAACAACTTAATGTATAGAAGAGTTATTCTACGATATGTCCTACAAACTTAGCATAATCATCTAAAATCTTAGAACCTTTTCTAAATCCAAGTCCAGCACCCTCATAGACGTAAAATACACCTGCTTGGTATGAATTACCTGCTTCATCAGTTGGGAGCTCAGTATACTCTTGGTAGATGGCTTTATGACCTTCATAGTCGCCACTTGTTTCCACATCAATACTTCCATCTTCTTCAATGATTTTAATATTGGCACCTTCTCGACCAAAACATCTTTTTTCAACTTGTTTTATACCTTCCAATGGTTCAAAAGAAGTTTCAAGTAGAAGTGGATGATTTGGGTATAAATCCCATAGTATTTTCATAAAACCTTTACTTTGGAACATCAGTGTATAGGCAGGATTAAAAATGATGGCTTTTTTATTGTTCATAATTTCAGTTAAAATTAGTGACAACTCAGACTCGTCAATGGCAATGTCTTCCCAAGGAATAAGTTTGAACCAAAATTCAAAACTCTCTTCACCTTTAAAAATACCCTTTTCATTAAATCCAACATCTTCCATAAATTCAAAATCAGTATTAAATCCTGCTTCATTGGCCATATGTTGTAATAGTTTTGTAGTATTGATATCTTCAGCACTGCTGCTGATTGATGAAAATAAAATTTTCCAACCCAAGTCTTTGTAGTACTCATCAAATTTGCTTACATCAGCTTCTAAGGTGATCAGTCGTTTAAAGTTATTGACTAAAGCTTCATATAAAGAGTTA
>MAAG01000032.1 GCA_002163065.1 Arcobacter sp. 31_11_sub10_T18 | reverse complement strand
ATTTATAACAACAGCTATATTAACCCTATTAGCTCTGCTACTTGTCCTTTTAAGTAGTAAGTTTCTCTCTCGTAATATTATCAAAGCCTTAGAGGAATTCAAAATTGGTTTGGGACACTTTTTTGAATATGCAGTAAGAGAAAAAGATGTGCTAGAACCTATGATTGTACATGGGCGTGATGAGTTTTCTCAAATGACTAAAGAAATGAATGCACAAATTATTAAAACTGAAAACTTAATTGAACAAGATAAAAAAGTAGTTAAAGAAATAGATGACGTTATAGGAAAAGTATTAAGTGGATTTTTTTGTTACACGGTAAAAGAACAAGGTGCTACTAAAGAAGTAGAAGCATTAAGAAATAGTATCAATTCTATGTTATCCCATACCAAAGGGAAACTTGATAATATCAATCTTATTTTAGATAATTATGCCTCAAATAATTTTAATTTTACACTTGATAAAAAACATAACAAAAGTGGAATGAGCGGAGATTTAGGTTCCTTGTATAGTTCAAGTATTTTACTAGGTGATAATATCTCTCAGCTTATGGCTATGATTGAGAATGCAGGTGGGGAGCTTAACGTAAATACCAATACATTAAACACATCTTCTCAAACTTTGTCCACAGCTTCAAATGAACAAGCAGCATCACTAGAAGAAACAGCAGCCGCTGTTGAAGAAATAACAGTAAATATACAAAATAATTCTCAAAACGTAAATAATATGATGCAGCTCTCTGATGAGTTGAATTTAAGCGCACAAGAAGGAAAAGAATTGGCTTCAAAAACTTCTTCAGCCATGGATGAAATAAATGACAAGGTGGCTGCAATTAATGACTCTATCCAAATTATTGATCAAATTTCATTTCAAACCAATATTCTCTCACTCAATGCCGCTGTTGAAGCAGCAACTGCAGGTGAAACAGGAAAAGGTTTTGCAGTAGTCGCTCAAGAAGTTCGTAACTTAGCTGCCCGAAGTGCAGCTGCAGCCAATGAAATAAAATCACTTGTTGAAGTTGCTTCAACAAAATCAAAAGAAGGAAAAGCCATTGCCAGTAACATGATTTTGGGATATGAAGGTTTAAATGACAAAGTACTACAAACCAAACAAATGATTGATGATGTATCCCAAGCTACCAAAGAACAAGAAGAAGGAATGGTACAAATAAATGATGCCATTAACTCTTTAGATAAAGTAACCCAAGAAAATGCATCTACATCCTCGCAAATTGATACCTTATCAGCAGGTGTTGCAGAACTATCTACAAGACTTAATAATATCACTTCCAAAGCAAACTTAGCTGAAGATGTACATCAAAAAGTAAACGATATAGAATTAACCCAATTAATTTCAAAGTTTAAAAATGATCATATTAATTTCAAAGATGAACACTTTTCAAAACTGGACAGCAAAGAAAAATGGGAAGTGGAGAAATGCCATACTTGTGATTTAGGAGACTGGATTACTCAGAGTGAAAATAATAATACAGCTTTTGTAAATAGTAATCAATGGAATACTTTAAAAAACCATCACAGTAGTCTACATAACAATCTTCATGACTATATACATCATAATTCACAAGGTAGCAATAATAATATACTGCAAACTTATGCAAATATTGTTGAAGAAAACACTCTCGATATGTTTAAAAGTTTAGATGATATTTTATTGGTTAATGCCAATTTAATCAAAAGAGCTTAAAAAAAAGGGTCTATCAATATAATATTGATAGACCCTTTAAATATTATATATTAAATGCTAGTGTTATTTAAATTTACTGTATGCTTTATCTAGTTTTTTGTATAAAGTATCAAAATCAACATTGTCTAAAGTATCCAGTATTTCTACCATAACAACATTATCTTCTTGAGTACCCCAAATTTTTATATAAGTACCCTCTTTATATCCATTGTCTTGTCTAAATTGATTCAGACAGTTTTTTCCAATATAAAGTTTTTGTAACCAGTTAAACGATAACCCAGCAATTTTACATGTTCTAAAAAACTGATCAATAAATCGCTCTATTCCACTAAAAGATGGCATATTCCCAGTTTCAATTGCTAAAGCAATATATGATAACTTTTCAGATTCTTTGATCATTATTTTAACATCAACATCTTCTAAAGCTTCATAAATACAATGGGTGTTTACTAAAGAAACTGCTTTTGGAACATTTGTTTCTTGTAAAATATAACTCATTAAGAAATGCCAAATATCAACTAACTCAACATGAATATTATTCATATCAGGCTCTGCTGCAATATTTTTCCAATGTTTCCAAGGAGCTGAATCAATTAACTCAGCAACTTCCATATGAATACATCTTAACCAATTAATTTCTTTATTATATTTATTGATTCCAAGTTCCCAATTTTTTCCATTTGTAGAATCATTGAGTTCTTTTTGTAATAAAAACATGTCTTCTAATTTGTGGGGAAAGCTTGAAGCTTCTTCCAATAATGAAGCCAAAGGTAAACACTCTTCTATCACATTATCAAGTGTAGTGTTCGGTAATTCTTTTTCACCTTTTAACAGATGAATTATTAATGAAACCGTATAAGGGATTTCATCTTTAGATTCCCATTCTAAAATATCAGAGGGTTTTACACCTATATACTTAGCAAAATCTTCTATCGTTAAAAAACCCAAGGTTTTAGTTACTATTTTTAAATCTTCATATAACAAATTCTTCTCCTAAAGTTAAAAAAATGTGAAGACTTTTTTTTAACTTACAATTTTCAAAAAGTATAGAATTTTACACAAAAATAACTTCAATGCACCATAGGTCAACTATAAAGGTAACTCAATTTTGAACACTGCACCTAAAGTTGAATTAGAGACTGTTAATTTTCCCAAACTGTGTTGTTCAATAATCGTTTTACTCATATATAAACCAAGTCCTGTACCATTTTTATTAAGCTTCGTAGAAAAATATGGATCAAATACTTTTCCAATAATTTCAGGAGGAATTCCTCCCGCATTATCTTCAATTTCAATTACTGCGTATTCATCTGTAACATAAGTGATTATGTTGATTTCTCTGTTTCCAAGTTCGTTATCAATCATAACATCGCGAGCATTTTTTATAATGTTAATTAAAACTTGTATGATTTCATTCACATGAACTGCAATTTTACGGTCTTTTGTTTTTTGAATATTCACATGAATAGAATCAAGATTAAGCATATAGGATAAAAAGTCAACCGCTTTTAAAACCAGTTCATTTATATCTATTTCATTTTTCTCTTTGTTTGGCTTGAAAAAGTCTCTAAAATCTTCTATGGTATTTGTCATATAATCAATTTGTATATTCACATCATCTAGAACTTGTTCTAATAACTCATCGCTAATGTCATCCCCTAGCATTCTGGTTAAGGGAAGTTTTTGCACTAATATAGATATGGTTTGTAGAGGTTGTCTCCATTGGTGCGCAATCATACTAATCATTTCACCCATAGCTGCAGACTTTGATTGCTGAGTTAACATTTGCTGTTGTTCCTCAAGAACCTTTTGAGCAGTAATATCTTGTCTAACTGCATCATAACCCACAACCACATTATCTTCATTAAAAGTGGGCAAAATTTTGGCATCAACCCAATAAGAACTTCCATCTTTTTTTAAGTTTTTAATCTCACCTTGCCAACTCTCACCCGTTTGTATTTTGCTCCACAATTCTTGAAACAATGTATCTTTCATATCTGGGTGTCTAACGATACTGTGAGGCTGACCAATCAGTTCTTCTCTACTATATCCACTGGCTTCACAAAAGGCATCTGTTACTTGTGTGATATTTCCTATTAAATCTGTACTTGACATAATAATGTATTGATTAACAAGATTATAAAAATGTTTAAGTTGATTTTCTAATTTATCCTCATTTTGAGAATAAAGTTTTAACAAACTTGCAAATTCTACTTCAAAGATTTCATTAATTTCTTTTTGGAGTTCATAGGTATTCAACTCATTCACTTCAAAGTAATTAAGTATGGCATTTTTAAAGGATTTTATAATGGTATAGAGTTCAAATTCTTTGATTTTATTTTTTTTAAAATATTCAAATAAGGTATTGATTAATTTATATTTTTTAACTTTACTTTCATCATTGATAGTTTGGATATAAAACTCCAATAAAGAAGAAGCATGTGAGCTAACAAAATCATCTCTATTTAAAACATATGTTTTAAAAATATCTTCAACTTCTTTATTTTCTATCCAGAATTGGAAAATTTCATTTTGATTAGTTAATAAGTTTTTCACATAATTACGAAGAAGCATACTATAACCTATTGTTAAATTATTTTTGACTAAATAACTGACACTGTTGTCCGCTTGAATTTTTGACAACAACCGAAGGAACTGTTTTGGACTTAAAACCGTACATTTTACATCCATGGGGTCTTTGAGGTTCCCATGTAACATAATAATGTTTACATCTTTGACATACTACTCTTTTATTCATAAATAATTATATCAAATTATCTATTAATATCACAGCAGAGATATTTAGAAATAAATAATATTTTAGTTGGCTATATATTTTAGAAGAATAATGGATATTTAAAGCAGAACAAATAAGAATTTAGACTTTAACCTTACTCTCAATGGCTTTGGCTAAAGATAGGATATCTACGTTTTCCAAACTAACACCCGTGGGTACTCCTTGTGCAATTTTATTAAAATTAATTGCATAATCTTGTAGTTTATCTTCAATAAAAAGTATAAAAGCATCATTGGATAAAGAAGGAGTAATTGCAAAGAGTATTTCTTTTGTTTTATGCTCAGATATAAAGTCAAATAAACGTTCAAGCATACTTTCTTCTAATTCACTAATAACAAAGTACTTTCCAGTAAACTGCTTTGATTCTTCAATGGTAAAGATATCTTTTGCACTTTGTACAATACATAAGATTGCCCCATCACGATGGTCATCAAGGCATATTTCACAAATCTCATGCTCACTCATACATCCACACTTAGTACATCTGTGAATTGAGTTTATTGCATTTTCAATACTATGTGCAATTTTAATACCGCAATAATTATCATGCATTACAATATGATAAGCAAGTCTCTGTGCTGATTTTTTACCAATGGTGGGAAGTGATTCAAAAGCTTCTACAAGTTCGTAAAATTTGTCTAGTCCTAATTTCATATGGGATTATACCCAATCTTCATTAAAGTGAACTCTATTGACCCAATTAGGACTTTAAAGTAAAAATTAAACCTAACATTTATGCAACTTTAGGTAAAATCGCGAAAATAAATATCCGGAGACAAAAGTTTTGACTGACAAAGATTATTATGAATTATTAGAAGTAAGTAAAGATGCGGATAAAAGTTCTCTAAAAAAAGCATATAGAAAAATGGCTATGAAATATCATCCTGATAAAAACCCAGGGGATCATGAAGCTGAAGAAAACTTTAAAATGGTGAATGAAGCGTATCAAGTATTAAGTGATGATGAGAAAAGAAGTATTTATGACCGACATGGAAAAGCAGGACTAGAAGGACATGGTGCTAGAGGTGGTGCTGGTGGTTTTGGTGGCTTTGATGATTTAGGTTCCATATTTGAAGAAATGTTTGGTGGTAGTGGATTTGGTGGCTTTGGCGGAGGTGGTCAAAGACGTGAGCGAAAAACATATCACTATAACTTAGATACAGGAGTTGAATTAAAAATTGATTTTAATGAAGCTGTATTTGGTTGTAACAAAGAAGTAAACTACACTTATAAAGACGCTTGTCAGCCATGTAAAGGTACAGGGGCAAAAACTGGGAAACTTAGTTCGTGTCCTGATTGTGCTGGTCAAGGTCAAGTGCATGTTAAACAAGGATTTATGACTTTTTCTCAAACTTGTCCTAGATGTCAAGGAAGTGGTGAGGCAGTTAGTGATAAGTGTACTAAATGTTCTGGAAAAGGATATAAGAATCATAAGTCTAGCTTTAAAGTTGATGTTCCTGAAGGTGTTAATGAAGGTAATAGAATCAGAGTTTCAAACAAAGGGAATATCGCTCCTGATGGTTCACGTGGTGATTTGTACTTACAAATATCAGTTAAAGAAGATAAACACTTTGTAAGACATGATGATGATATCTATTATGAAGTACCAATCTTTTTTACTCAAATAGCGCTAGGTTGCGATATTAAAATTCCAGGTCTTCGAGGTGAATTAGATCTTCATGTTCCTGCTTCCACTAAAGACAAAGAGCAGTTTAAGTTTTCAAATGAAGGTGTAAAATCTGTTCAAGGATACGGAAAAGGTGATTTGATTGTACAAGTTAAAATAAAATATCCAAGATCAGTAAATGATGAACAAAAAGAATTGTTAGAAAAACTACAAGAAAGTTTCGGATTACAAAGTAAACCTCATGAAAAATCTTTTGAAGGTATGTTCAAAAAAGCTAAAAAATGGTTTTCTAACTAGTTATTAAACTCTAAACTCAAAGGATAATTTTTTATCTTTTGAGTAATACTTACATTAAATTTCCCAAAACAATAATTCACACTACTTACAAAAATAAAATACAAGATACTAAATCAAGTAATGATTCATGCCATTGAATATATATAAATATGGGAAAATATAAATTTAGAAGTTGATTGGGAAGTTTTACCTTTGATCAATGAAGACCAAAGGTAAAATAATTTTTAAGAGTGTACTAAGTTAGTTAATTCTTCTGAAGTAACTTTGTGGAAGTTTAAGTATTTATAAACACCCTCTTTGTTATCAGCAGTAATTTTCTTAGGTACAATTTCCATGTATTCTGCTTTTGTTGGAATTCTTCCAAGAAGTGAAGTAACAGCAGCAACTTCAGCAGACCCAAGATAAACTTGAGCATCTTTTCCAAGTCTGTTATCAAAGTTTCTTGTACTTGTACTAAATACAATTGCACCTTGAGCAACATTTGCTTGGTTACCCATACATAAAGAACAACCAGGAATTTCCATTCGTGCACCTGCAGCGCCTAGAATTGAATAATAACCTTCTTCTTGAAGTTGTTTCTCATCCATTTTTGTTGGAGGGGCTACCCATAGTTTAACAGGAACAGTACCTTCATCTTTAAGTACTTCACCTAACGCTCTAAATAATCCAATATTTGTCATACAAGAACCAACAAATACTTCATCGATTTTTTCATTTGGTCTAGATGGATCTGCTAAGATTTCAGTTAATGTTGCAACATCATCTGGATCATTTGGACAAGCAAGAATTGGCTCAGTGATATCATTCATATTAATTTCAATGATTTCTGCATATTGTGCATCTGTATCAGCTTTTAATAATTCTGGGTTAGCAATCCAAGCTTTCATTTTATCAGCTCTTCTTTGTAAAGTTCTAGCATCGTCATAACCTTCTTCAATCATTTTTTCGATTAAAGCGATGTTTGAAGATAAATACTCAATAATTGGTTCTTTGTCTAATTGAACTGAACAAGCCGCCGCTGATCTCTCTGCTGCACTATCTGATAATTCAAATGCTTGTTCAACTTTAAGATCTGGTAAACCTTCAATTTCCATAATTTTACCAGCAAAGATATTCTTTTTATTCTTTTTGGGAACAGTTAATAATCCATCTTTGATTGCTTGATAAGGAATAGCGTTAACCATATCTCTTAAAGTAATCCCTGGTTGCATTTCACCTTTAAATCTAATAAGTACAGATTCAGGCATAGTTAAAGGCATAGACCCTGTAACTCCTGCAAATGCAATTAGTCCAGATCCAGCAGGGAAAGACATACCAATTGGGAATCTTGTGTGAGAATCTCCACCAGTACCAACAGTATCTGGTAAACATAATCTATTTAACCAAGAGTGAATAACACCATCACCTGGTCTTAAAGTAACACCAGCTCTTGAAGTAATAAACTCTGGTAATGTATGTTGTAAGTTAATATCTGCTGGTTTTGGATAAGCAGCAGTATGACAGAATGATTGCATAACCATATCAGCACCAAAAGAAAGTGCAGCTAGTTCTTTAATCTCATCTCTAGTCATTGGTCCAGTTGTATCTTGACTTCCAACAGTAGTAGCAATTGGTTCACAGTAAACACCTGGTTTAATACCATCTGTACCACAAGCTTTACCAACCATTTTTTGAGCTTGAGTAAACCCTTTTCCATTATCTTCTGGTTGAGTAGGTGTTAAAAATACATCTGAAGATGATAAATCTAAAGCATGTCTAGCTTTTGCAGTTAAACCTTTACCAATAATTAAAGGAATTCTTCCACCAGCTCTCATTTCGTCTGTTAATGTATTTGGTGCAAGATTGAATTTAGATACAACTTCACCATCTTTTTCAATTACACCAGCATATGGTTTAATTGTAATAACATCACCAGTTTCAAGAGCATCAACATCAGTTTCGATTGGTAAACAACCTGAATCTTCTGCAGTGTTAAAGAAAATTGGTGCAATAGTTGAACCAAGAACTACTCCACCTGTTCTTTTATTAGGAACTCCTGGAATATCTCTACCCATGTGCCATTGAACAGAGTTAATTCCAGATTTTCTTGAACTTCCAGTACCAACTACATCACCAACATATGCTAAAGGGTAACCTTTTTTCTTAAGTTGAGCCATAGTATCAAGTGGATTTTCCATTCTAGACTGTAACATTGACGTTGC
>MAAG01000036.1 GCA_002163065.1 Arcobacter sp. 31_11_sub10_T18 | reverse complement strand
ATCATTATCATCTCACCATGAGCCATATTGATAACTTTCATCACTCCAAAAGTAATGGCAAGTCCAATGGCTGCAAGTAATAAAACAGAACCCAGACTTAAACCAAAAAATATCTTTTCAATAAAGGCATAAAAAGATTTACTTGATTCTATTTCTTCAATAGATTGCAAAGCAAGAACTTTTAGTTCTTTTTGTGATGAATTATTTGAAATTTCCTTTAAGGCTTGAAGGGCTTGAGGTGATAGTGCATCTGCTAGATCTTTAACAGCATTTAACTGCTCTTCATACGTACCAAATTTTGCGTGTAATATAGTTTTACTTTTGATTAACACTTCTTTTACTTCTTCACTCTTTTCATTGAGTAAGGCTTTATTGATTAACTCTAAAGAACTTTTATTAATATTTTTAAATATATTTTTTGCTGATTCCAATCTTATGCTCTCATCTTGAGAAAATAGATTTAATTGCGCAAGTTTACTTCTTATAATACTTCTTAATTTATTATTTGTTTTAACTTTTTTAAACATTCTTTTTTTCATGATTTCTAATTTTTCATTTGTTAATAGATTAACTGTATGATACTTTTTTCCATCTTTTTTGACTAATGTGACAAATGTTTTATCTTTTTTTGTATAAAAGAGTTCATTATTTAACATTGATTTTAATAGTAAAATTAGTTTCTCATTTTGAAAATGTTTTTCAACCAAAGTATTTATAACTTCTGTTTTAACTTTATAACTTTTTGTGGTGAGTGATTTTATATCATCTTTAAAATCACTTGAAAAAAGTGAAGATAGGAATAATAGATTAAGTAATATTATTTGTATGAATTTTATTTGTATTTTCATTATCTGCCTCATAGAAAAAATGGGGAGTAAACCCCATTTTTATTAGTAATTTTGTCCTGAACATTTTGCTGTTTTCACATTGTAACTACCACAATATAATGGTTTTCTCCAATCTGAAATCAGGTCTTTACTTCCAGGTAAGAAATCAGACCATGCATCACCAACAACTGTATCTGGTGTTTGCCATACTGTTTCAAATTGACCATCTTCTTGAATTTCTCCAATTAGAACTGGTTTTGTTAAGTGATGGTTTGGCATCATTGTTGCTAATCCACCAGTTAAGTTAGGTGTACTAATTCCAATCATTGCTTCAGTTACAGCATCAGTATCTGTAGATCCGGCTTTTTCAACAGCTTTTACCCACATCTTAAATCCAATATAAGTAGCTTCCATTGGGTCATTTGTAACTCTTTTATCATCTTTGATATATTTTTTCCAAGTTGCTATAAACTCTTCGTTGATATCAGATTCAGCACTTTGAAAATAGTTCCAAGCTGCAAGGTGACCAACTAATGGTTTTGTATCAATACCTGCAAGTTCTTCCTCACCTACAGAAAAAGCAATAACTGGAATATCTTCTGCATTGATACCTTGGTTTCCAAGTTCTTTATAAAAAGGAACGTTAGCATCACCATTGATTGTTGAAACGACAGCTGTTTTAACTCCTGTGCTTCCAAATTTTTTAATATCTGAAACAATACTTTGCCAATCTGAGTGTCCAAAAGGAGTATAATTTACCATGATGTCGCTATCTTTTACACCTTTAGCCATCAAGTATGCTTTTAATATCTTGTTTGTTGTTCTTGGATAAACATAATCAGTTCCAGCAAGAACCCATCTTTTAGCTCCTACTTCATTCATTAAGTAATCAACAGCTGGAATAGCTTGTTGGTTTGGTGAAGCACCTGTATAAAATACATTTTTAGATGACTCTTCCCCTTCATATTGAACAGGGTAAAATAAAATACCATTTAACTCTTCAACAACAGGAAGTACTGATTTTCTTGAAACTGAAGTCCATGCACCAAAAGTAACATCAACTTTATCTTTTGTAATTAGACCTCTGATTTTCTCAGCAAATAAAGGCCAGTTTGATGCAGGATCAACTACAACTGCTTCAAGTTTCTTTCCTAGAACTCCACCTTTTTTGTTTTGTTCTTCTATTAACATCAAAACTGTATCTTTTAATGTTGTTTCAGAAATGGCCATTGTTCCTGAAAGTGAGTGTAATACACCAACTTTGATTGTTTCAGCAGCTTGAGCTGTTACACTCAATGTTGCTAAAGATGCAATCATTAATGATTTTGCTAACAATTTTTTCATTTTATCTCCTCTGATTTAGTCTTTCAACTTAAGTCAAAGTATAAAATAAGAGTGTTGCTTTAGTGTTTCTTTTTGAGAGTTTAATGAGGGGGTGTTGTATATTAAATATACAACTATATTTCTCTTAATAATAGTTTCTCACATAACAGAGATATTTTTTGAAACTTGTAAGTTTTTAAATAATCTTTAATTTTTTGATTAAGTAGTTCCTCACAATCTTCTGTATTAATTAAAAATTCAATTGTTTTTCTATCTAAGGTTTTACTGGCTTCATTAATTTCAAATAACAATTTTTTGGGAATTTTTTCTAAATCAAATTTGTGATTTTCTATAATAGTTTCTTCATAAATAAATTCCAAACTTAAATATTCTTTGAGTGTTTCTTCAATCAATTCACTCTGAATTGGTTTGGTTAAAAAAGAATTTATACCTTCTTTCATAGCTTCTTCTTTATCTTTTTTAAAAGCATGTGCTGAAACTGCAATTATTGGGATATCTTTACCTTTGGATAAGTTCCTAATTTGTTTACTTGTTTCAATACCATTGATTTCTGGCATTAATATATCCATGAATATTAAGTCTATTTGATTGTTTTCAAAAACTTGAAGGGCTTCTGTACAATTCTGCGCTTGTACAACCTTAAATCCATAACGACTTAACATTTGATCAAGTAATGTTCGATTCTCTTTTATATCATCAACAATTAATATGGTATAAACATCTTTTATCCCAGAAATACCTATGATTCTTTTTTGTAAATTTACTTCTTTGATAATTCTCTTTTTGGATGCTTCAAAATTTATGAGAAAATAAAACTTACTTCCCTTATTGGGTGTACTTTCAATTGAAATACTTCCACCCATTGTTGATATGAGTTTTTTTGTAATAGATAAACCCAATCCTGTGCTATTTTTGATATTTGAATTTATATTGATTTGTTCAAAAGGCTGAAATATGAGTTTTTTGTGTTTGTTATCTATTCCAATTCCTGTATCAATTATTTCAAATAAGAGTTGTGAATTACTTAGATTTATATTTAAGGATGCACCACCAGTTAGGGTGAACTTAAGAGCATTTGCCAATAGATTGATAAGAATTTGTTTTAACATTTGTTCGTTCGCTCTTATATATTGAGGAACTTTTTCAGAAATAGTTACCGTGAATGTTAAATTTTTATTTTCATATCTTGAGAGAAACATTTGTTTTAATTCATCAATGCAATCGTACAGATTAAAATCATTTATATTTACATCAATTTTTCCAGCTTCTATTTTTGATAGTTGCAAGATTTCATTAATTATTTTTAAAAGGTGCTCCCCACTAGATTGAATAGTATTTAGGTTTTCTTTTTCCGAACTATTGATGTTTCTTGAGTCTTTAAGTAGTTGAGCAAATCCTAAAATAGCATTTAATGGAGTTCTTAGTTCATGACTCATGTTTGCTAAGAAAATAGATTTGGATTCATTGGCATCTTTTGCATCCTTGATTGCTTTTTTTAATTGTTTTTCATTTTTCTTTTCTTTTGTTATATCACTAAAAACAACTACCGAACCCAGCAAGATTTTCTTTTTGTTGTAAATAGGGGTACTTACGTATTTTATTGGAAAAACTGATTTATTTAACTTTTTAAATGAGGCGTCCATTTTTTTTGACAACATCAGTTTTTCATTTCTAGTAAATTTCTTATTGGTATCATTATAAATAATTGATTCATAGAGGTATTGCCCAATGAGTTTTTCTTGGGAACTAAAGCCTAAAAGTTTGCAAGCCATGGGATTTAAAAAAGTTAATTTCCCTTTTTCATCTAATCCAAATATACCGTCACCAGCAAGATCTAGAATTGATTTGTTTTTTTGCTCACTATGAATTAATTCTATGGCATTTTTTTTAAAAATCTCAACTGTACCAATCATTTCGCTTACTTCATCATTATTTTCATGGACAGGTATTTGTGCTTCCATATCATTTTTTGCCAAACGTAACATGGAATTTTTTAAAGTTTCAAGGGGATAAATGATGCGAGATAGTATTATAAAAGATGAAAACAAAACAAGTACTATTAAAAATAATATTGCAAAACTTACGTATCTCTCCAATAATTTAACTTCATTTTCTGTTTCTTCTACTTTCATATTGGTTCTATGTTTAAAAGCTTTGTAAAACTGATCTAAAGGTTTCATAATGGCTATTTTTGCTTTGTGATATTTTTGTGAGTGCATAATATCTCGTGCCAATTCAAAGTTTGGCTTTGACTTTTTTGTATAAAAACCAAAGCTATCTTGAAGTATTCCTTTTATAGCATTCATAGCTTTTATCTCGAGATAGGTTAAATCATCTGATTCTTTCTGTGATTTGTATAAAAGAGCCAATTCTTCTTCTTGAAAACCTGCTTGTTTCATAAGGTTACGAAGCGCTATAGTCTCACCTTCTAGCGAAGGTTTACTTCCATTTAAAGTTAAAAAGTCCCAATAGATACTGTTGTAATTTAAAGGTCTTGGGATAATACCATTTCTAATATCTAAGATGGTGTGAAATTGTTCTTCATACATTTTATTACCTGTAATTACATAGGTTCGAGCAACTCTTGTAAGGTCATCTGAACTTTGTCTAAGCTCATTTGCAAGGATTAGGGATTTGTGTTGCATTTTATATGCATCTTCCATTTGTTTTATTGCTTGATGATAATCACTAATAATAAATACCAAGAGACTTAAAAAACTTATATTAATAATAAACAGCAATAAGAACAGTTGTTTTAATTTCACACTTAACCTTTATTTTAATAATAAGTTATATAATATCAAAATATATACAATGAAAGATCTTCTATATGAATAAAAAATATACCATTTTAATTATCGATGATAAGGTTGAAAATCTTCAATATCTGAGTTCAATTCTGGAAGTATCTTATGAAATAAGACCCAGTCTTGACGGTAAACAGGCACTTAATGCTTTAAAATTTTTGACCCCTGATTTAATTTTACTTGATATAAAGATGCCAAATATTGATGGTTTTGAAATATGTAAACTGATTAAACAAGAACCCAATTTAAAAGAAATTCCAATTATTTTTATCAGCGCCTTTGATGATATTCATCATAAAATTGAAGCTTTTGATAATGGAGGGGTTGATTATATAACCAAACCTTTTGAACCAAAAGAAGTATTGGCTAGAGTTAAATCACAGTTGGAAATTGCTCAAAGTAAAAAAACAATTATAAATCTTCTTGAAGTTCAAGATATTTTTGTAAAAAAAATCATGCATGAAATGAATACGCCTATGAGTATCATTTCTTTAAACACAGAGGCAATAGAGCGTAAAGTTGGACCTATGAATGAGTTTAATTCTATTAGAGCCAGTGTAAAAACCTTGTCATCTATTTATGGGGATTTATCCTACATGATTAAAAAAGAGACAAGAGTTTATGAGAAAAAAGAAATCAAGATTTTAGATTTTATCACTTCACGAATCATGTTTTTTGATGAAATTGCTACAGTTAAAAGTATCAATATTGACTTAGAACTAACTCATGAGTTTAATATCAAAATGAATGATTATGAATTAGAGCGAATTATTGATAATACCCTCTCAAATGCAATTAAATACTCCAATGAAGACTCACATATTGATATTTTTATAGGTATTGAAAAAAATAGATACCTGATAAAAATTCAGGATTACGGTACTGGGATGGAGGAAGATGTTGATGTGTTTTTACCTTATTATCAACAATCAAATGAGAACTCTGGTTTGGGTCTTGGATTAACGATTGTAAAAGAAATTTGTAATAAATATGACATTAATATAGAAGTTCAAAGTGAGAGAAGTAAAGGTACTCAATTTATTTATGATTTTACCAGTGTTGTTGACAAAGGAAATGAATGAAAATATTTTTACTTGAAGATGATTTTGAATTAAATAAGATGATTACAAAATCATTGGAATTACAGGGATTTTTTGTTGATAGTTTTATTGAAGGTTACACAGCAGTTGATAAGGTTTTAAATAATAAGTATGATATTTATATCTTAGATATTAATGTTCCTGGTTTTGACGGACATCAAATCTTGGAAATTATAAAAAAAGAAAATGATTTGTTACCCGTACTTATTATTAGTGCTGCATTAGATATTGATAATATTAAAAAAGCATATGATTTGGGCTGTAATGATTATTTAAAAAAACCCTTTGAAATAGAAGAGTTATTGCTTCATATGAAATATCTCATAAAGACAAGTTACAAACACGATATTGACAATGATATTATCAATTTAAACTATGGTTTTACCTTCTGTTTTAAAAATCAAACCCTTTATAAATTTAATCATGAAATAACCTTGACCCATAAAGAAAAACTTTTATTAACATTATTGATTCAAAATATAAACAATACCATTACAATAAATATGATTCACGAATATGTTTGGGATGGAAAAGAAGTTGAAGCAGTAAGTATTCGTTCAATTTTGCATAAACTACAAAAGAAATTAAAAAATGGCATGATTTTAAATGTAAGAGGTATTGGATATAAGATGATTAGTACTGATGAGGCTAATTAAACTAACTGGTATAATTGTACGCCAGTTAGTTTAAAGTGATAGTGGAAAATTACGCTGCTACTTCTGCTTTAACATCTCCATTACCAAATAGATTATTTTGGTGAATGATTAAAATCAATGGTATTGCATAAGCCCAATGTCGAGCCATGGTAATTACTGGCATCATTGGACTGGCATCAAGTCCTGCAACTCCAGCACCAAGTAATGGCAACATAAATAACCATACTAGAGCAACGGTTTGTCCTGTCACAAATAATAACGCTCTAAACCAATTTGGTCCCCACAGTGATGATGTGATACCTGCATATAATACAGCCAGCAAAATTCCATTTGAAAAATGCCCACCTAAACCATAAGCAAATCCCAGTCCTGTTTTTGCACCCAATAGTGCAGGGATATCCCACCAGTTTCCAGTAAATAATAATCCTACAATATCAAATGCTAATGTTCCTAAAATACCTGCTAATATTGCGTGTTTCCAATTAATTCTATTTGTCATTTTGTTTCCTTTAATATTTTTATATAGTTTATTTTATGTGTAATCTTTAGGTATTTATCTCTTTATTTGGCAGCACTTATGCTTCTCTGACGAGAAAACAAAGTGCTAATAAGGAATAAATAGTTTAGATTATTTTATAGTTGTCGTTGTGATTCTTCGATTTTAACATCGTTTATAGAGGCTTCTCTGTTTTGCATGAACCCATCTTTGTCAAATTCCCAAAGTTCATTTCCATAAGATCTGTACCATTGGTTATTGGTATCATGCCATTCGTATACAAATTTAACAGCAATTTTATTATCAGTATATGACCACAGCTCTTTTGTAAGATTATAGTCAAGCTCAGTATTCCATTTCTTTGTTAGAAATGTTTGAATTTCATCAGTCCCTGTTATAAACTCACCTCTGTTTCTCCAAGTAGAGTTTGGAGTATAAGCTTCTGAAACTTTAACTGGGTCTTTTGTATTCCAACCATTTTCAGCAGCTTGCACTTTTTGAGTCGCTGTTTCAAACGTAAAGGGTGGTATTGGCAATCTTTGCATAGAGTTTCCTTAAAATAGTTTAGGATAGGAGATCTTGTGTATTTTTAATACACTTTAAAAATATATCCGTATCATCATATAAACGCATCATCATGAGCGCACCTTGTGTATTTGCAATAGTTTTTTTAGCTATTTCTCTGGCTTCAATATGAGCATAATTAGATTTGATTATACTAAATATCGCATCTTCCCAGCTTTTAAAGCAAGCTTGAATTTCTAGTTTAAACTCTGGGATATCATTAATAACTTCAAGTGCCCAATTACCCCAAAGACATCCACCCTCACTGTTTAAAAAATACTCTTCAACTTCACTTGCTAGTTTATGAAGCTGTTCTTTATTTGTCAAACTTGTATCATAAGCGTGAATAAAAACGGTTTCATTAAAATGAGAGTGTAAATACTTTAAACAAGCAAGTCCAATTTCCTGTTTCCCTTTAAAGTGGTGATATAAACTTCCTTTTACCAAACCACAAGCTTTACTTATGTCTGCAATAGAAGTTTTATAATAACCATGTACTTTAAATAGGTGAATGGCATTTTTTAATATACACTCTTTGTCTGTTTTTATTTGGGGCATTTTTTTCCTTTGTCACTTAAAGCAGGAGGGATAACCCTCCCTTACTTTTATTTATGGTTTATAACATTTTTATCTAAAAATTTCAACATATAGTCTGCAACTATGTCACCATCTTCTTCTAATACAAAGTGTCCAGTATCAAGTAAGTGAAATTCCAAATTTTTTAAATCTTTTTTATATGGATGTGCACCTGCACTTGGAAAAATCTCATCTTTATCTCCCCAAACAATCAATGTTGCTGGTTGATATTTTCTAAAGTATTCTTGCCATTTTGGATATAAGGCTGGATTACTTCCATAATCATAAAACATTTGTAATTGTATCTCATTGTTCCCTTTTCTATCTAACAATCTTTGATCTTCATTCCAAGTATCAGGACTGATTTTTGATACATCTCTAACACCATTTGTATATTGCCATT
>MAAG01000178.1 GCA_002163065.1 Arcobacter sp. 31_11_sub10_T18 | reverse complement strand
TTTATGAAATGAAGCACTTGAGGGTGTTGCACTTCCCAAAATAATCTGAATATTTTGAGTTTTTGAAATATATAAAGACAAATCTTTGGTATGAAACCTTGGTTTCTGATCACTTTTATAAGACTCATCATGTTCTTCATCAACAACAATTAAACCCAGATTTGAAAAAGGTAGAAATAAAGAGGACCTCGCTCCTGCTATTAACTTTACCTTACCACATAGTAAATCATCAATAATTTTTTCTTTTTTCTTTTTACTGACTTTTGAGTGCCAAATAGCCACATAATCACCAAATACTTCTTCCAGTCTTTTCTGCATTTGAGGAGTAAGTGAGATCTCAGGCATCAATAATAAAGCTTGTTTATCATTATTTAAATGTTTTTCAATGGTTTTGATATATATCTCAGTTTTACCACTACCTGTGTTGGCAAATAATAATCCTGCTCTGTTATTTTGTAAAAATTCATAAGCTTCTTGTTGTTTATTTGACAAATCAATATTAGAAATAAACTCTTTGGTTTCCATTTCCTCTTTGTGTTCATAAAAAGGAGTGTATATACTTAAAGCCTCTCCCAAAGAGCAAACATAATACAAAGCAATAAACTTAGCCGTTTTCAACATCTTACTGTCGTAATATTTATGGGTAATCTCGGCTATTTCAACACATTTAAATGTTGGTTTTTCAACTTTTTCAACAACAACAGCTGGAGAGTTATTTTTTCTGTTTCGTAGAGGCACTTCAACCAAAGTTCCTGGTTCAATCTCATCATCACTTTTGTAAGTTAGATTGGCAAGAGGAGATTTTAATAAACAAACCTCGTAATAAAAGGATGTCACTTAATCAAATCTTTACATAAGTCTTCTTTATAATCACAATCAAAAGTACCATTACTTGAATCGTATACAAATTCAATGGCATTTTTATTATCAATAAAAACTTTGTAATTATAAGCAGAAACTTTAATCCACTTTCCTATTTCTTTTTTTTCAAAGGAGGTGGCTATAATTGGATATTGAAGTAAAATATCATCCTCTTTTCCAACAAACAATTTTTCATAAGTAACATTTATTTTAGCATCATCCAGTGAGTTAATGAAAGCTTCACCTTTGCCGCTAATGATATTTTTATTTTTATTGCTAATGATTGCACTTCTTATAAGAGCTATGTCAGATTTCACTTGAGTATACGAAGCACTGGTAATATTTAAAAATAGTTTTGGAATTGCAATCATACTAATAATTGAAATAAGTGTTATAACAAATATTATTTCAAGGAGAGAAAAAGATTTTTTCATATATTATATTGAGGGAAGCTTATTTGAGATATCTTCAATCTCTTTTTTAAACCTTGCAAACTCTTGAGTTTTTTTAATATAAGCCAATAATAGCTCTTGCGTAGTCACATTTTGATTTTGAGGAAGAAAATTTTTCAAGTCATCTTCTAACTCACTATCAACATTGATCGAATATGCCATATTATTTATGTGAAATGTCAATTTTTTCTTCACCAAGGCCCTTTGTTAATGTTAAAGCGCTATCAATTTTCAAAAGCATGTCTTGATTATTTCTCACTATTTCATCATTTTTATTTTTAATACTGTCTAATTTTATTTTTAAAGAATCATTCTCAAATTGCAGTAATTCATAGTCGTGAGTGAGTTTATCAACTTGCGCGTTTAACTTTTTTATTAAATCCATATACGATTTTATCAAAAAGTATATAAATTGATACATAAAATTGATTTTATTTCAAACAAACTTCTATAAATACGGCAATTCAAGCTCTTAGTCTTCCATAAAAAAGATTGCTTGAGCATAAAGTCCAGAAACTGATTTACCCCATTGGGAAAATAGATTTATATCTTTTTGTGTAAAGTTAAATACTTTAGCAATTTTGCAAATAATTTGATATTCATTTTGATCAAAATTATCATCAATATGTGCCAACATCATCAGTGTTAAAATAACTATTTTTTTACTTTGATTACTTCTAAAACTCTTTAATGTATCATCAAAATCAAATGTGCTGTCATCAAAACGACTGTCTTCAATACCCATTGCTATACAAAAATCATTAATCAAACTTTTTTCTCTTAAACTATAATCACTATCCACAAGTGATACATGATGAGCAAGTTCCAAAAAGGCAAATTTTTCTTTGGTTTCTAATTTCATTAATAACATATGGCATCCATTAAGTTTGATTTATTAGCTGCAGTTGTTAGAGATTGTTTTGATATATATATAATATTATTTACGTTCATAATTTTCCTTCGTATTTGAGAAAATTATACCAAACATAAATTAATGAAAGATAAACATACTCAAATATTTGTGAGTATGTTTAGGTGAAATACTTATGCCCATCCTGGGAAAAGTTTTAGTAGTCCTGAAGTAATAAACTCAATAGCAATTGCCGCAAGAATTAACCCCATAATTCTAGAAATAATATTAATACCACTGGTACCCAATGATTTACTCAAAGGAACAGCCATTCTAAGTGCCAGGAACATTAAAAAAACAACAAAAGCAATAATAAAACTCATTGATACCAAATGAAGTGTATCTGCAGCTTGATGAGAATACAGAATAACTGTAGAAATAGCACCAGGACCTGCAAGAAGAGGAATAGCCAAAGGAACAATAGCAATACCCTTATCTGTTTGCTCAATTGCTTCTTCTAGCTCTTCAGGTGTATTTTTTTGACGTGGTACTTCTGCATTAATCATATTAATAGACATCAGCAAGAGTAAAATTCCACCTGCTACTCTAAAAGAAGGAATACTAATACCAAACATATTTAAAATAGTTTCACCCAACCAAACAGAAATTATCATGGTTAGTGCAGTAGCAATGGTGGCAGTTCGAGCGGTTTTTTTACGCTCTGCAGCACTTTGACTGGAAGTTAATGATAAAAAAATTGGAATTGCAGAAAAGGGACTCAAAATTGCAAAAACTCCAATTGCAATTTGTAAATATTCATTATATCCTAACACTAAATACTCCTTAAAAAAAGGAGACAAGCGTACTGAAAAGTATCAAACCTCGATTATGAAGTTTTATTCTTTTCAGTATACTTGTCTCCCTTTTAAATTCTTAAATTATTTATAAATCATCCACCCAGGTATTTTTTTCTAATCTCATCTGAATGTAATAAGTTTTTTGCATCATCTTGTAATGCGATAACTCCATTTTCTAATACGTAAGCATAATCAGAAATTTCCAAAGCAGCAAAAGCATTTTGTTCAACTAATAAAATAGTAATACCTTCATCTCTAAGTTTTACAATAGTTTCAAAAAGCTCTCCAATAATTTTGGGAGCCAATCCAAGGCTAGGTTCATCTAACATTAGAAGTCTCGGACTACTCATAAGTGCACGAGCAATTGCTAACATTTGTTGCTCCCCTCCACTCATAGTTCCCGCTAAATCATTTCTTTTTTGATCAAGCCTAGTAAACATTTTATACATTTTTTCTTTTAACTCTTCAAATCTAGCATCATTGTTAAAAGCACCCATTCTAAGGTTTTCTTCTATAGTAAGATTGACAAAAACTCTTCTTCCCTCAGGAACAAGCGCAATACCATCTTGTATAATCTGGTGAGTTTTATGATTAGATACGTCAGTCCCATCAAAAACAATTCCACCTTCTCTTTTTACATCATTTACTATAGCTTGAAGTGTAGAAGTTTTTCCTGCACCATTTGAACCAATGATAGATACAATCTGACCTTTTTTAACCTCAAAACTGATGTCTTTAACAGCTTTAATTAATCCGTAAAATACGTTGATATTTTTTATTTTAAGCATGTTTGAAATCTCCAAGGTAAGCTTTAATCACTTCTTCATCTTGAATAGCATCTTTAATATGCCCTTCAAATATTGTTTTTCCATAGTCTAAAACCATAACTCTATCACACAGGTGATTTACAAATTTCATATCATGCTCAATTAACAAAATTGTAATATCTAATTGATCTCTAATTTTAAAGAATAATTCTGCAAGTTCATGCGTTTCATTTGGATTCATTCCAGCTGCTGGCTCATCTAAAAGTAACAGTTGAGGATTAGCAGCAAGTGCTCGAGCAATTTCTACTTTTCTTTGTTGTCCATAAGAAAGTGATGTAGATAGTTCGTTTGCAAATTGTTCAATTCCCAAGATTTCCAATATCTCTAATGCTCTTTTTTTAATTCTTTTTTCTTCACCAAAAAACCGAGGTAATCTAAATATTGATTCAAGATAAGTATAATTTGCTTGATAATCAAATCCGATTAAAACATTGTCCAATACACTCATTGATTTAAATAAACGAATATTTTGAAAAGTTCTAGCAATTCCCCTGTGAACAATTTTGAAAGGTTTAATCCCATCAATTCTTTGTCCATGAAATTTAATAGCGCCTTCAGTTGGCTGGTAATTTCCAGTAATGATATTAAACATTGTGGTTTTACCAGCACCATTAGGGCCAATTAAACCATAAATTTCTTTTGATTTAACAGAAAAAGACGTATCTTTGATGGCTGTTACCCCACCAAATTTTTTAGTAATATTACAAACTTCTAAAATCATTTGTTTGCCTTTTTCTTTTTAAATAAATCTTTTAACTCTTTTTTACCCATTAATCCCTCACGTGCAAATAACATAACAAAAATAAGAATAAGTGAGAATACAACCATTCTCATTCCAGGCATTGCTTCTGTTTCAAAACCAAGTAAATTCATAGGTTCATCTAAGAATCTCATGTATTCTAATCCTGCCATAACAAAAATCGTACCTAAAATAGCACCTGTTGTACTTCCAAGACCACCAAGTACAATGATAATCAATAACTGGAATGTTAAGAAGAACGTAAATAAATCGGGAGAAATACTTGTTAATAAAGCAGCCAATAATCCTCCACCAACACCTTCAAAAAATGCCGATGTAGTAAATGCCATTGTTTTAATTTTAAAAGTATTAATACCCATTGCAGTTGCTGCATCTTCATCATCACGAACAGCTTTCATTGCTCGACCAAATTTTGAATAAATGATATTTAAAATTGCAAGTACTGCACAAATAGCCAATCCACCAGTCCAGTATAAATTGGAGGCTTCTGGGATGTCATTAATTCCCAGTGATCCATTTGTAATTTCTGGTGAATTAATTGCTAAGATTCTAATAATAAAACCAAAACCAAGTGTTACAATTGCAAGATAATCCCCTCTTACTCTAAATACAGGAAAAGCCAATGACAGTGCAAGTAATGCTGAAATTGTTCCAGAGAAAAACAACGCCCAACCAAAGTTTGCTTGAAGTGCTAAAACCCACGGATAAGGGTCTTCAATATCATATTGATATAACATACCATCAGCATCAACTGTTAAAATAGCAGTAACATATGCACCAATTGCAATAAAACCGTTTGGCTCTAGTGAAAACTGACCAGTAATACCATTGATTAAGTTATATGAAACAGCAAGGATAATAAAAATTGCCACATTGTTCATAATTCGGATTGTGTATTCATCAAAGAAATGCTGAGCAAACCAAATAAACCACATGGTCGTAATTATTAGTGCAAGATTAATTAATCTGTCTCTTGTAAAAATAGAATCATTCATTTTTAGAACCTACCTTTTTCAAGGTCTTCACCCATAATTCCAGTTGGTTTAAATAATAATACTAAAATTAAAAATACAAAAGCAAATGCATCTTTGTATCCACCCATTTCAGGCCAGAATGCAATAACAACAACTTCAGTAAATCCAATAATAAATCCACCAATAACAGCACCACTAACAGATCCAATTCCACCAACAACAGCTGCTGCAAAGGCTTTAAGTCCAACTAAAACACCCATCATAGGTTCAACACTAGGATAATTAACAGCCCAAAAAAGACCACCAACAGCAGCAAGTGCAGATCCAAGACCAAATACTAGAGCAATAATCTTATTGGCATCAATACCCATAAGGTTTACTGTTTTAATATCAAAGGATAAAGCTCGAATAGCCATTCCATATTTTGTTCTATATAAGACATATAAAATACCCAATAATAAAATCAAAGTTACAATAGGTACGGTAATAGATGCAACTGAAAAAATTACACCAGATACATCAAATATCTGTTCCATATACTCTGGAACAGGGAAAGGTTTAGGTGTTCCTCCTGCAAATACTGTAAATGCATTCTCTAAGAAAAAAGAAATTCCAATAGCAGTAATTAAAAGTGAAATTTTCGGAGCTTCTCTTAAAGGTTTATATGCAATTTTATCCATTAACATACCCATCAGTGCACATAACATTACTGATAATAAAACTGTCACAGGAAAAGACAGATCAAATACTGCCATAAATGTGTAACCTAAAAAGGCACCAACCATCATAATATCTCCGTGTGCGAAGTTGATGAGCCTTAATACTCCGTAAACCATAGTGTAACCAATTGCAATAAGGGCATACATACTACCCAAACTAAAACCGTTTACCATTTGCTGCATAAACGTTAATATATCCATTTATTCTCCTGAATGTTATACCAAATAAAAATAATAAGTTGATAACTTCTTTTTCATTTGGTATTGTATAAATAGCTTGTCTTAATTCAAATTAAACAAAAAATATACACTTAAATCATTATTTTTTATTTAATATGAATATTCTGACATTTCTATTTACAATAATAAAACCAACCTAATTGGCTTTATTATTGCAAAAAAAAAGCTTGGCATAAATGCCAAGCTTCAAATATTTAATATTTATTATGGGTTAACTGTAGCTTTGTAGCTAGCTTTACCATTCATAATTGCTTTGATAACTGCTGATCTAGTAGCATTACCATTTTTGTCAATTGAAATAGTTCCAGAAACACCTACAAATTTATTTGTATTTTTAATTTCTTTGTTAATACAAACTGAATTAGTTGGATCTTCACATCTGTTCATAGCGTCAATTAATACATTATAAGTATCTGCACCTAAAGCTGTAAATGAATTTAACTCAGCTTTTCCAGTTTCTTTTTCGTGAAATGCAACAAAGTCAGATGATTTTGACGATGGAGGATTTTGATAATCAAAAAAGTCAGTAAACATGTAACCTTCAACAGCTTTTCCACCTAACTCAATAAAAGTTGGGTTTGCAACACCATCACCAGAGAACATTGGTTTATTAAGTCCAAGTTGTTTAGATTGTCTAGCAATCATAGAAGCTTCTGGGTGATATAAAGGTAAGAACATAAAGTCTGGGTTAGTTTTCTTAACTTGAGAAACTACAGCTTTGAAATCTTTATCTCCAGAAGTGATTTTGATTTTTTGAGAAATTGTTCCACCAGCTTTTTTAAATGCTTTTTGGAATGCTTTAGAAAGTCCTAGAGAATACACTTGCGCTTGATCTACAATAACAACTGCAGTTTTATGTCCTTGAGCAATAGCATAGTTTGCAACAACTTCACCTTGAAAAGAATCTGTAAAACAAACTCTATTTGCATAAGTTCTTCTATCTGTTAGTTTATCATTAGTAGCAACTGAAGCAATAACTGGGATTTTTTTCTTATCAGCAATTGCAATTACTTGTGCAGTATTAGTTGAAGTTAATGCACCTAGAATTGCAACAACTTTATCAGAAGAAATAAGTCTAGTTGTAGCATTTGCAGTTTCAACTTTGTCACCTTTATTATCTAATAAAACTAATTTAATAGTATCACCATTTTTTAGTGTAGGTTGTAATTTATGTGCTAACTTAATTCCCAAATCAGTAACTTGTCCATAAGCAGCAATTGGTCCAGACATTGGCATAATAGCACCAACTTTAATCTCTTTTGCCATTGCAATAGTACCAGCAGCCATAACTGCAGCTAATGCAACACTTGTAAATTTTTTCATATTTTCTCCTTTTGAATTCCAAAAGAGTAGCATAAACTAATATAAAAGTTACATAAATTCTACTACTTTTAAACATAAAATCAATTATTTACATTAAAATCACAACATAGTACTTATTATTAAATGAAAAATAAGAATTTGGTTTAATTAATAATTATATTGCTAAAATACAAAATATTAAAGGATGAACGTGAAAAAGATTTATATAGCAGGTCCCGATGTCTTTGAAAAAAATGCAGTGGAGATTGGAAAAGAGTTAAATCAACTCTGTACACAGTACGGATTTAAAGGTTTGTATCCACTGGATAATGAAATTGAGTTCACCAGTAAAAAAGAAACTGCACAAAAAATTTATGAAGCCAATGTGAGCTTAATCAAAGAAGCAGACATTGTGATTGCCAACTTAAATGACTTCAGAGGTAAAGAAGCTGATAGTGGTACTGTTTGGGAGTGTGGATACGCTAGTGCCTTAGGAAAAGAAGTCTATGCTTATATGAATAATACCAATACTTATATCAATAGATTTAAGCAAGAAGAGAAACATTTAGACGGTGAAGTTAATATGATGGTTGATAATGATAATAAAATTATTGAAGACTTTGATTTACCCATCAATTTAATGCTTGGATGCAGTATTAAACAAATTGTTAATGGCACCTTTGAAGATGTTTTAAAAGAGCTTTCAAAAGACCAATAAAAAGCATAAGTCATCATAGTTTTATAGATGACTTATGAAAAGAATATTACTCTAGTCTAAACCTTGTTTTTTAATAAAACTGCTCTTTTTTTTGTTGTTAAATATAATGCGGATAAAACAACCAACATCATCAAAGATACACCAATTAAAAAGAAAAAGTCTTGTACTGGCATTCGGCTTACCACTGGATGAAAAATTATAGGTGAAAAAAACTGTCCTAAAAACAATGCTGAAGTAAAATACCCCGATGATTTCACTCTTTTCTTTAAACTTGTTTTACTCAACATCCAGGCAGTCATATTTGTCATCATAATTCCACCACCAAAGCCAACGATGGGACTTGTAAAAAAGAATACAGTAATACTACTAACCA
>MAAG01000182.1 GCA_002163065.1 Arcobacter sp. 31_11_sub10_T18 | reverse complement strand
TATTAATATCTTCAGAACTACTGCTGATTGATGAAAATAAAATTTTCCAACCTAAATCTTTGTAGTACTCATCAAATTTACTTACATCAGCCTCTAAGGTGATAAGTCGTTTAAAGTTATTGACCAAAGCTTCATATAAAGAGTTAAATTGACTTGCTTCATCAAGACCATTAAATTTTAACATTGCCCATTGAATAATAGCTGTTTCAAATAAAGAAGTAGGGGTGTCTGCATTAAACTCAATTAGCTTAATAGGTTTCCCATCAATTCCACCTGCAAAGTCAAAACGACCATATAAATGCCAATGAACATCATCTTCCCATGAATGTTTAATCACTTCTACAAGATTAAAAGGTATGTTTATATCGTGAAATAAGTCGTTTTCAATAACATGATCACCTGCTGCACAAAACATATCATATAGTTCATTTGCAGCTTCATAATAAGCATTGGCTTCATCTTCATTGATTGAAACTATTTCATCTGAAATATAAGAAGTATTATCTTCATCTGTATGCCAGACAAAGCCAATACTTTCTAGATATTCATCGGTTAAAGGTTTAAGTTTTTTTAATTTCATAGCCTATCCTCCGAAGAAACTTCGTTTGGCAGTTGATTTTTTACCACCACCAAAGAAACCACTTTTTTTACTTGAAGCAGATCTAGCAGATGCAGCTTTAGCTTTAGCAAAACTATTTTTACTTCTTGAGTACGTTGAAGGTGATTTATACTGTGCAGCTCTTTGGTTTTTGTAGTTTTGGTTGTTAAATAGTTTTCCACCAATGTAACTACCAATCATAGCCCCAGCGATACTTGACATTAAAACTCCACCAAGTCCCATTCCACCATTACTCACTTGAGATTGAGATGCTTGGTCTGGATTGGTTAGTTCAGATGTACCATTTTCAATTTTTATATTTTCTTCTTTGACCAAAACATCAATTTCTTGTTGGCTTAAAATACGTTCTGTTCCATCATTCATTCTAAGAACAATACGCGTATCTTTACTTGGAAATTCATCAACAATTGTATATCCACCAGCTTCTGTTTGCTCAATGATTACAAACGCACCATTTTTTTGCCCTTGATTTAAAGCGTCTGCTTTTTGTTGTTGATTTTGTCCTTTGTCTTCACAACCTACAAGACCAACAATTAACATTGCACCAAGACCACCTACCATTGCATAATTAGATATTTTCTTAATATGTTTCAATTTTTTCCTTTAAACTTGCTCTTCAAAATTATTAGTTTTTATCGATTTTGATTAACAGCAACTTAACCATACTTTTCTCTAAAAAGAGGATACAGGATTGTTGTTATTGTGAGATAGAATTTAATAAAAAATAGATAAAAGTATATCTATTAAATCACTTCAAAATCACGATTGAGCGCATTATATCACATATGATAATTTTAATCAAAAACTACAATAAAAGAATGATATTTTTCTTAATTTTGAACAATAAGTGTTGTTATTTGTATCAATTACTGTTATTAGTAAAAAAGACTAGTCTCTTTTTTTTATAAATACATAAATAGCTATTGATTAACATATTGTGTAATATAGAATAAAAGGTGAGAAAATGAAAAAGATAATTATTTTATATATATGTATTTTTGTTTTTTCGTCCAGTGTCTACGCTCAGAAACTTGTCTTACGTTTTAATACAGATGAATTTGCACCTTTTCATTATTCAATAGAAGGTAAAGCATCAGGCCCTGTTGTTGATATTATTAATTATGCATGTGAAAAGTTAAATATAGATTGTGTAT
>MAAG01000011.1 GCA_002163065.1 Arcobacter sp. 31_11_sub10_T18 | reverse complement strand
TTCAAGACCCTAAAGGGAAATATCTATTTAAAGAAGTAGTAACACTGGCAAAAAGTAAAAAAGAAGGTTTAATTGAATATGACTGGACAAAACCTGGAGAAATCCAAGCAAAACATAAATTCTCCTATATAAAATTATTTGAACCTTGGGGATGGGTAATTGGCACTGGAGCATATGTTGATGATATAGAGAGTAAAATTGAGCTAATGAGAGCTCATTCAGAAGATGAAATTAACAATACTATATTACAAATAATTTTATTAGCAATCGGAAGTGCAGTAATATTATCCTTCCTTGTGTCTTTTATTGCTCATAAAACAATCGTAAAACCAATAGTAAGTTTTCAAAATGGATTATTGGAGTTTTTTAAATACTTAAATAGAGAAACATCTGATGTTCATATGTTATATGAAAATTCTAAAGATGAAATTGGAATTATGTCTAAAGTTGTCAACCAAAACATTCAAACAACAAAAAAAGGAATTGAAGAAGACCGACAACTTATTGATGAAACGATTACCGTCTTAGGAGAGTTTGAACAAGGTGATCTTTGTCAAAGATTAAATACCTCAGTTTCGAATCCTGCATTAATGGAACTTAAAGAGGTGCTTAATAAAATGGGTGAACATATGGAACATAACATCGACAATGTTTTAAATATTTTAGAAGAGTACTCAAACTATAACTACTTGAAAAAAATAGACTCAAAAGAGTTAAAAAAACACTTAGAAAAACTGGCAAATGGAGTAAATAATCTGGGAACTTCAATTACTACCATGTTAGTTGAGAACAAAAGAAATGGTATGACCCTTAATAATTCAGCTGAAAAATTACTTAGCAATGTAAACCAATTAAATGAATCCTCACAAGAAGGTGCAACTTCTTTAGAAGAAACAGCAGCTTCGCTGGAGCAAATGACTGGAAATATTAGAGGCAACGTTGAAAACATAGCTTTAATGACACAGTATGCACACCAACTCACTAATTCTGCAAATGAAGGTCATACTCTAGCCAATCAAACGACTTCTTCAATGGAGAATATTAATGAACAGGTTTCCGCAATTAACGATGCCATTGGGATTATTGATCAAATTGCCTTCCAAACAAATATTTTATCACTTAATGCAGCAGTTGAAGCAGCAACTGCAGGCGAAGCAGGGAAAGGCTTTGCTGTTGTAGCGCAAGAAGTTAGAAACCTAGCTTCGCGTTCAACCCAAGCTGCAAGTGAAATAAAAGCCTTGGTTGAAAATGCAAAAAATAAAGCAGGAGAAGGTAAACAAATAGCAGACTCAATGATTTTGGGATATGATAATTTAAATGTCAATATCAATAAAACCATATCTTTAATGGATGACATTTCCTTCGCTTCAAAAGAACAACAAATAGGAATTGAACAAATAAATGACGCCGTAGCACAATTGGATAGACAAACACAAAGTAATGTTGATGTGGCGGTTCAAACGCATACTATTTCAAGTCAAACATCACAAATCTCACAAAAAATTGTAGATAATGCCAATAATAAACAATTTTTTGGTAAAAATGAAGTACAAGCCATCGATTTTGACAATTTAGCAAATGAGCAAATACCAAGTCATGTTGAAAAAATATCAAAACCTATTAAAAAAAGCTATAAGAAGATATCAAGAATACCCAAGCAAAAAGTAGAAATAACAACTCACATTAAAGATGCAGATGAATGGGAAAGTTTTTAAACTATCTATTCTGCAATAAAGTACTCGTAAA
>MAAG01000096.1 GCA_002163065.1 Arcobacter sp. 31_11_sub10_T18 | reverse complement strand
TCTTTATAAGAAATAAAAAAAGGCCAGAAGCAAAGCTTCCAACCTTTTAAGAGTCTAGTGAAAAAGATTGACTAGAAAGAGTATTTAAACTCAATTCTTGTACTATCATTATCCGTAACTTCAACACCAGCATTTTCTTCTTGGTACATTGAGTATGTAGCCATAACTTTAAAGTTTGAAGACATCATGTGAGTTGCTCTTAATCTTAATTCAGTTGCATCATCATTAGCAGTATCTGCATCAATGTTAGCATATGCTACTTGGTATGTAACTTCATTATAAGGAACAGTTGCACTTACAGCCCAAATACTTAAATCAACATCAGTTGAAAGAGAATCCATAGTTAATTGAGATTGCTCAAAAGAGTTTGCAGCAGCTGCATCAGTATGTGCAGAAGCTCCACCATCTTTATCAGTTGATACATAAGTAGCAGCTAAAGTAACATTAGAAACAGTTGTACTAGCATCTAATCTTAAAGTAGAACCATCAGCTTGACCAACAGTATTAAAATCAGTAGCTGAATATCTTGCTGCTAAATTAAAACCTTCTAAAGTAGTACTAGCAACAAGAGTTGAAGTCTTACCAAAGTCAGAACCAACTGTACCAGCAGCTTTAGCTGTAGTTGTATCTGGAGCATACACTGTGTACCATGCTTCTAAATTAACTGGACCAACTGGAGCCATGATAGCTAGGTTAGCTACGTCACCAATAGTAGTTGCATTAGTTACACCGTATGATGCAAATAATGAAGCAACACCAGCTTTGTAAGTTGCAGAAAGACCTTCTAATTTGTCACCATCATCAGTTGGAGCAACTGAAGAAAATCTACCAGCTGTTGCTGTAAGATTATTCTTAGCATATACAAATTTGATTGTGTCTAGTCCTACAGCTTGATCTGAAATATCAGCACCTTCAGTATTAGCTGAATCTGCTTCTAAAGTAACTACTGAAGTTACATTGTCATTAACTTTTGTAGAAAAAGTTACATCAAAGTCCATATCAGTTGTACCCGTAGTTGATCCAGATGCAGTGTTATCAGCACCACTTAAGAATTCAACATATACTTTTCCAGAAATCTCTGTATTTTTAACTGCATCTTCTAAAGATGATGCTGAAACATTTGTTAGACCAGCTACAGCAACTGCTGCTACTAGACTCATTTTTGCGAATTTTTTCATTTGTTCTCCTGTGAATTTCGAAATTTTCAGTTCTCTGGAACGCGCGAACTTTAAGTCTATGCCAAAACATAAGACTTCTTCCAGACACCGTTGGAGCAATTTTACATGAGATAGTTTTAAAGTATTCTTAAACTAGGGGATTATTATAACTTAAAGTATGAATTTAACTGAAAATTTAAGTAAATAAAGAATTTGTATAATTATATAAGAAGGTTATAATGTTACGCTAACTTCACAATTATCAAGGATATCAGGTTTAGTAATACTTAGTTT